>JACPIQ010000035.1 GCA_016188005.1 Candidatus Rokuibacteriota bacterium
GGCCTCGGCCTCACCGGTGACGACCGCGTCGGCGTACTGCAGGGCTTCCTCGAGGCGCATGGTGGCGTGGATGCCCCCCATGACCACCGGCACGTTCAGCTCTCTGAACGTGGACGCGATCTCGTAGGCTCGCGGGGCCTGGGACGTGAACGCGGTAATCCCCACCAGATCCGGGCGCGGATAGCGCTGATAGTCGACGGGACCGAGATTCTCATCGATCAACTCGACCGACCATTCCGCTGGCGTCAGGCGTGCAAGGACCATGAGGCTGAGCGGTTTCCAGGTCCGGTACCTGTTCAAACGGCTGGACCTGATCTTGGTGATGCTGACGACCGGGTTGCCCGGGTTGATGAGGTAGAGCAGCATAGACCGGCTCCTTCGTCGGTGAGGAGAGAACGGCGAGTTTCGCTCGCGCTCGGCCTCAGTGTTCCCGAGTTCTGGGTCCCCTATGGGTTTGGATCATCCGGCCCTCGCGCCTCGGGCGGGCGCCCGGCCTCCGGCGCCCCTCACTGAAGCCCGTGGCGGGCGGCGAGGGCCTGGATCCGCGGGAAGCCGATGAACTCGTCGAAGTCGGCCTCGGGGGTGAGGCGGGGCGCGAGAGCGCCGCGGTCTCCGTGGGCGCGGAAGGCCGCGAGGGTCTCCTGCACGGCGTGGTGGGCGGCGAAGAGCAGGAGGGAGTAGTAGAGGACGAGCTTGACGCCCGCGGCCTCGTCCCGGGACACCGTCGAGCCCGGGGAGTCCACGGCGCAGAGCAGATGGGGCACGCGGGCGGCTACCTCGGCGAGGGCTGGGGTTCGCACGCCGGCGGGAAAGACCATGTCGGCGCCCGCGGCGCCATAGGCCAGGCAGCGGTCCACGGCCTCGTCGAGCCCCCCGCCCCCGAGCCAGCCCGCGTCGGTGCGGGCGATGATGACGAAGTCCGGGTTTCGCCGCGCCTCCACCGCCGCCTTCACCTTCTCCACCATCTCGGCCTTGGGCAGGACACGGCCCGTCACGGGCAGGTGCTTGCCGAACTCGTGGTCCTCGAGGTGGATGCCCGCCACCCCCGCGCGCTCGAACTCGCCCACCGTGCGCCACACGGTGACGGCGCTGCCGAAGCCGTTCTCGCCGTCGGCGATGACCGGGATGCGCTCCACGGCTCCCACGACGGCCGCCGCCTGGTCCACCATCTCCCGCATGCTCACGAGCCCGGCATCGGGCAGCCCGACCCGGCTCGCCGCTGTCGCGTAGGAGCCGATGTAGACGGCGGAAAACCCGGCGCGCTCCACCAGCCTGGCGCTCACGGCGTCGTAGGCCCCTGGCGCCACGATGATCCCGGGCGCCCCCAGCAGCGCCCGCAATGCCCTGGGTCCACCCCCGGGGTGTGCCACCTACGCCTCTCCATCTTCTGCCGGCGCGACGACCACCAGGAGGGCCCCTCCATCCACCTGCGCGCCCGCCTCGACGCGGACCTCGAGGACGCGGCCGGCGGCGACGGCGGTGACGTGATGTTCCATCTTCATGGCCTCCAGCGTGACGAGCGTCCAGCCGGGCTCGACGAGATCGCCGACCGCCACCGAGACGGTGACGACCTTCCCGGGCATGGGCGCGGTGTGGGCGCCCCGCACCTGCTCGTGGCGGGGCTGGGGGAAGCGCGAGCTCTCGGTGAGGCGCACCTCGCCGGCCGCCCCCTGCACCCACCAGTGGTCAGCATGGGCGAGGAGCCGGATGCGGCAGCGCAGGCCGTCCACTTCGAGGTCCACGAGGGCGTCGTGGAGGCCGGCGGCCACCGGCGGAGCGTCCGTGCCGCCGCTCGCCGTGCTCACCACCTCGAGCCGCGCCCGCCCGCGCTCGCCCAGGCACTCCCAGTCGAACTCGCCGGCGCGGCCGCGCCGATAGCGCACCGCCACCTCGTCCGGACCGTGTTGGTAGGTGACCTCCTGCATCGCGCTGGGGTTGTTGCGCCAGCCCGAGGGCAGGCTCCGCAGCACGCGGGCACCCGCGCGGCGATGCGCCTGGCCGCCGAGCGCCGCGGCGAGCGCCGCCCAGCGCAGCTCGGCGGCGGCGGGCTCGCGGCGGCGCGCCGGCTGGTGTCGCTCGATGAAGTCGGTGGTGGTGTCGCCGGCGAGGAAGGCCTCGTGGCGGAGCAGGCCCACCAGGAAGTCGCGGTTGGTGGGGACGCCGTGAAGCCGCAGCCGCTCGAGCACGGTGGCGAGCCTGAGGGCCGCCTCCGTGCGCGTGGCGGCATGCACGATGACCTTGGCGAGCATCGGGTCGAAGTGCACGGACACCTCGCTGCCCGCCACCACGCCCGAGTCGAAGCGCGCGCCGAGCCCGGCGGGCTCTTCCCAGGCCAGGAGGCGCCCGGCCGCGGGCAGGAAGTCATGGGCCGGGTCCTCGGCGTAGAGCCGCGCCTCGATGGCGTGCCCCTCGGCCCCGATCTCCTCCTGGCTCCGCTCGAGCCGCTCGCCCTGAGCGATGCGGAGCTGCTCGCGGACGAGATCGAGCCCGGTGATGGCCTCGGTGACCGGGTGCTCGACCTGGAGCCGCGTGTTGACTTCCAGGAAGTGGAAACGGCCCTGGCCGTCGAGGATGAACTCCACGGTGCCGGCGCTCTCGTAGCCCATGGCGCGCCCGGCCGCCACCGCGGCCTCGCAGATCCGCGCCCGCACCGCCGGGGTGAGCGCGGGCGAGGGCGCCTCCTCGACGATCTTCTGGTGGCGCCGCTGGATGGAGCACTCGCGCTCGAAGCAGTGGATGACCTGGCCGTGGCGGTCGCCCAGGATCTGGACCTCCACGTGGCGGATGCCCTCGAGATACGGCTCGAGGAAGACGCGGTCGTCGCCGAAGGCTCCCTGCGCCTCGCGCCGCGCGCTCTCGACGGCGGCGACGAGCTCCTCGGGGCGCCTCACGATCCGCATCCCGCGCCCGCCCCCGCCCGCGGCGGCCTTGACGAGGAGCGGGTACTCGAGGCCGGCCTCCGCCGCCCGGGCGGCCTGGGCCGCGCTCTCCACCGCCACGGCGGGCAGCACGGGCACGCCGGCCCTGGCCATGAGCGCCTTGGCCAGGAGCTTGTCGCCCATGGCGCGGATGGTCTCGGGGCGCGGCCCCACCCACACCAGGCCGGCCTTGATGACGGCCTCGGCGAAGGCCCCGTTCTCGGCGAGGAAGCCATAGCCCGGGTGGACGCAGTCGGCCCCCGCGCGCCGGGCGGCCGCGATCAGCCGGTCCGCGTCGAGGTAGGTCTCCGCCGCGACCGTGCCCCCCAGCGCCACGGCCAGGTCGGCCTCGGCGACGAAGGGGGCGTGGACATCGGGATCGGCATAGACGGCAACCGTGGCCAGCCCCATGCGCCGGGCGCTCCGGATGATCCGCCGCGCGATCTCTCCGCGGTTGGCGATGAGGAGTCTCGTGAGTGGAGGCATGCGCTCACATCCTGAAGACGCCGAAGCCCGCCGCGCCGCGGACCTCGGCGCTGTGGCAGGCGCTCAGCGCGATGCCGAGCACGGTGCGCGTGTCCCGCGGATCGATGATGCCATCGTCCCAGATGCGCGCGGTGGCGAAGAGCGCGCTCGACTCGCCCTCGATCCGCTCCTCGACGGCCCGGCGCACCATGGCGTCCTGGGCCTCGTCGTACGGGCGCCCCGCGGACTCGGCCGCCTGGCGCTGGACGATGGACATGACGCCCGCCAGCTGCGCCGGGCCCATGACGGCGATCTTGTGGCTCGGCCAGGTGAAGACGAAGCGCGGGTCGTAGGCCCGCCCGCTCATGCCGTAGTTGCCGGCGCCATAGGAGGCGCCGATCATCACGGTGAGGTGCGGCACCGTCGAGTTGGTCACGGCGTTGATCATCTTGGCGCCGTCCTTGATGATGCCGCCGCGCTCGTAGGCGCGCCCCACCATGTAGCCGGTGATGTTCTGCAGGAACAGGAGGGGCACGTCGTGCTGGTTGGCGAGCTGGATGAACTGCGCGGCCTTCTCGGCCTCCTCGGAGAAGAGGATGCCGTTGTTGGCGAGGATCCCCACCGGGTAGCCGTGGATGGAGGCCCAGGCCGTCACCAGCGTCCGGCCGTAGAGCGGCTTGAACTCCTCGACCCGCGAGCCGTCCGTCACGCGGGCGATGATCTCGCGCATCTCGAAGGGCTCGCGGAGATCGGCCGAGGCGATCCCCAGCAGGTCCTCGGGGTCGTGGACGGGCGGGTCCGCCGGCCGGGACGGCCCGGGACCGTGCTTCCGCCAGTTGAGGTGGGCGACGATGTCTCGCGCGATGCGGATGGCATCCGGCTCGTCCTGGGCCAGGTAGTCGGCGAGCCCCGACTCCCGGGCGTGCATCTCGGCGCCGCCGAGCTCCTCGTCGGTGGACTCCTCGCCCGTGGCCATCTTGACCAGCGGGGGCCCGGCCAGGAACACCTTGGAGCGCTCCTTGATGAAGATGGTGTAGTCGGACATGCCGGGCACATAGGCGCCGCCCGCGGTGCAAGAGCCAAAGACCAGCGAGAGCGTCGGGACGCGCTCGGCCGACAGCCGCGTGATCTCGAAGAAGGTACGGCCGCCGGGGACGAAGATCTCGGCCTGGGTCGGCAGGTCGGCGCCACCGGACTCGGTGAGCTGGATCACGGGGAGGCGGTTGGCGCGCGCGATGTCGAAGGCGCGGAGCGTCTTCTTCACGGTGTAAGGGTTGAGCGACCCGCCCCGCACCGTCGGGTCGTTGCCGATGACGAGGCACTCGACGTCCGACACCACGCCGATGCCGGTGACCACCGCGGCCCCGACGGTGAAGTCCGTCCCCCAGGCCGCCAGGGGCGACAGCTCGAGGAAAGGGCTGTCGCGGTCCACGAGGAGCTCGATGCGCTCCCTGACCTGGAGCTTGCCGCGCTGGCGGTGGCGCTCGACGTAGCGCGCCCCGCCGCCCCCCCGCGCCAGCGCCAGCTGGCGGTCGATCTCGGCGAGCCGCTCGAGCATGGCGGCCCGGTTCCGGCGGAAGCGCTCGCTCCCGCGGTCCAGCGTCGTCGCGTACACCTGCATCCCTGCCTCCTCTACTGGATCGCGCGGAACTCGGCAACGCCGGGGTCCGGAGGGCGGGTCCCGCGGGGGCGCCCTGTGGCGAGCCGTGTCGCCGCGCGAAGCGCAGGGCGGGGCGAGCGCGCGATCGCGGGTCGGCAGCCCTCGCGCCGCCCCCTCCGGGGGATCCGGGGGATGGGGGGTCGCGCTCGGCCCGCCCGAGCGAGGTGCGGCGTCCAGGCGAGCCACCTGGAGCGCGCCCGGGGGATCCGCCCTTCGGGCCCCGGCGCCTCGCGGGCAAGGTATCCCGCGGGGCTCATTCGTCGCCTCGTGACGCGGCGGCGGCCTCGGCGCGGAAGGCGGCGAGGACGGCCGGGTTGTTGACGGCGAGCTTCTCCGCCACGCGGGCCTCCACGTGAGCGACCACGCGCTGCCGCCACGGACCTTCGTCGGCGTCGCCCCGACGGATGCGCGCGCAGAGGCTCCGGTTGGCCTCCAGCACCGCCTGGCGGAGCGCCATCGCATCCTCGGGCGCCGCCGCCGGCGGCTGCCCGAGCAGCTCGCGGAGCGCGGCGTGCTCGGCGCGGAGCCGGGCATCCTCACCCTCGGCTTCGCGCTCCACGATCCGGAGGACGTTGAGCGCGATCTGCAGATGATACCGGAGCCGCGGGTCGGAGAGGGTGGGCAGGAGCTCGCGGGCGAGGAAGTCCCGCACGGCCTCGAGCGCCTCGGGAACGGACGGGCGGTCCTGCATGGCGCTCAGCGAGCCTCCATCCCGCTCAGCCCTCGCGCAGCAGGCGCATCAGCTCGTACTCGACCTCCGCGCAGTGGCGGCCGATGCTCGCCAGCTCGAGGCTCTGCTCGCGCCCGGAGAGGTGGCGGAAGGCCTGCGCGAGCGTGATGACGGCCCAGCGCACATTGGCGAAGACGTCCCAGTAATGCGCGGCCTCGGGATCGAAGCGCCGGCCGCCCGCCGCCGCGTACGCGGCGAGGAAGTGCTCCCGCGAGCCCAGCGCGGGGGCCCCGGGACGGTCGATGCTCCGCCAGAAGCGCATGCAGGCCCAGCCCACGTCCTCACCGGGATCACCGAGGTGCGTGAGCTCCCAGTCCAGCACCGCGCGTAGCCCCTCCGCGGGATCCACGGCGACATTGCCGAGGCGGTAGTCGCCGTGGACGGGGGCCAGCCACTCGCGGGGGGGGATGCGGCGGCCGAGCCAGCGGACCCCCAGCTCGAGCGCCGGATGGGGCTCGCCCAGCGCACGGAGCACGGCCTCGATCTCCTGCAGCTGGAACTCCATGGGGGCCTGGCCTGCCGCGGTGCCGGGCAGCCCGTCGAGCGCCTCGGCGGGCACGGCGTGCATCCGCGCCAGGGCCTCGGCCATCTGCCGGAGGAGCCGCGGACGCACGGCCGCGTAGGCGGGATCGGCCAGGAGCCGGCGGGCCACGGTCTCCCCCTGGACGCGCTCCATCAGGAGGCCCGGCGGCAGCCCGTGGGGGCGCCCCTCGGGAATACACCAGTACGGCCTGGGCGAGGGGACCCCCGCGGCGTGCATGGCCGCGATGACGCGCAGCTCGTCCTCGCGGGGGAGGCGCGAGTAGAGGATCCGGGCGCCCAAGTCCGCCATGAGAATGAGCCGGTGGGCTCCCGCCCAGGCCCCGCCCGCGATCTCGACGTCGAGCGCCCAGGCCTCCCGCATGGTGCCGCCGGGAAGCCGCCACAGCGCGCGGATCGCCGCGGGATGGCCGGCCTCGGCGGCGATGAAAGCCTCGAGCCCCGCACGGAGCGACTCCGCCGCGGTGGCGGGAGCGGCCGTCCCGGCACTCACCGCGGGGCTCGCGGCGCCGCGCGGCGGCCAGTCACGGGCAATGGCGGATCTCGTGCTCGGCGAGCTTGGCCTTGTGGACCTCGTCGGCCCCGTCGCCCAGGCGCAGGATGCGGGCGTAGCGCCACATCGCGGCCAGCGGCACATCGTCGGTGACGCCCAGCGCCCCGTGGATCTGGATCGCACGGTCCACCACGCGGCACGCCGTCTGGGCGCAGAGCACCTTGGCCATGGAGATGACGGGCCAGGCCTCCTTCTTCCCCATGGTGTCCATGGCCCAGGCGGCGTGGAGCATCACGAGTCTCGCGGCGTGCACCTCGATCCGCGAGGTGGCGATCATGTCCTGGACCATCTGCTTCTCGGCGAGCGCGCCCCCCACGACCACGCGGGTCCTCGCGCGGCGGGCCATCATCTCCACGGCGCGGTCAGCCATGCCGACGGCGCGCATGCAGTGGTGGATGCGGCCGGGCCCGAGCCGCGCCTGGGCGACGGCGAAGCCCTCGCCCTCCCCGCCCAGGAGCGCGCTCTGCGGCACGCGCACGCCCTCGAAGGCCACCTCGCACTCGCCGGGACCGCTGACGTGGCCGAACACCGGCAGCGCCCGCACCACCCGCACGCCGGGCGTGTCGATGGGCACCACGAGGAGGCTCACCCGCTTGTGGCGCGAGGCCGCCGGATCGGTCACCGCCATGACGAGGAGGACGCGGGCGTGCATGGCGCCAGTGGTGAACCACTTCCGTCCGGTGATGACGTAGTGACCGCCGTCCCGCACGGCCCGCGTCTGGAGCTGCGTCGGGTCGGAGCCCGGCGTCATGGGCTCGGTCATGGAGAAGCCGCTCCGGATCTTCCCCGCCAGCAGCGGCTCGAGCCATTGCGCCTTCTGCTCGGGGGTGCCGTACTGGGCGAGGATCTCCATGTTGCCGGTGTCCGGGGCCGAGCAGTTGAACACCTCCGAGGCCCAGACGACACGCCCCATGATGGCGGCCAGCGGCGCGTACTCGAGATTCGTGAGCCCGGGGCCATGGGCCGGGTTCGGCAGGAAGAAGTTCCAGAGCTCCGCGCCGCGCGCCAGCTCCTTGAGCTCATCGAGGAGCGCGGGCTGGTGGTGCCGGTCCCCCGAGGCCTCGATGGCCTCGTAGTAGGCGCGCTCGTTCGGATAGACGAAGCGCTCCATGAACTCGGCGAGCTTCTTCGAGAGCTCCGTGACCCTGGCGCTGGGGGTGAAGTCCATGCCTGTCTCCTCGGTCGGTGTGGGACGCGGGCGCTCAGAGGAGCCCCAGGCTCCGCGCGATGACGCTCAGCTGGATCTCGTTGGTGCCCTCGCCGATCCAGGCCTCGGGGGCGTCCCGGTAGAGGCGCGCCACCTTCATCTCCTCCATGTAGCCGGCCCCGCCATGGAGCAGGAGCGCCTCGCTCGTGACGCGCACGGCCGTCTCGCTGGCCAGGTACTTGGCCATGGAGGCCTCGCGGATGCACTCGCGCCCCGCCATGTGGAGCCGGGCCGCACGGTAGATCATCAGGCGGGCGGCGTCCACCCGCGCCGCCATGTCGGCGATCTTGAAGGCCACCGCCTGGAAGCTCCCGATGGGCTTGCCGAACGCCTGCCGCTCTCCCGCGTAGCGAAGGATCGCCTCGTAGGCCTCCTGGGCCAGGCCCAGCCCCCGGTTGGCGACGAGGATGCGCCCCTCGGTGAGCGTCGCCTTGAGCTGGCCGAGCCCCTGCCCCACCTGCCCCAGGACGCGGCGGGCGGGGACGCGCACGTCCTCGAGGCTCATGAAGGCCGTGGAGGAGGAGTGGTTGCCCACCTTCACGAGGTCGCGCGCGCTGACGCCGGGGTCTCTCGTCTCCACGAGAAAGAGCGAGAGCGCGTCGACCGAGCGTCCCTCCCCGGTGCGTGCCGCCAGCACCATGAAGTCGGCGATGGACCCGTTGGTGATGTAGAGCTTGCTGCCGTTCAGCACCCAGTCGCCGCCGTCGCGGCGCGCCCGGGTCTTGATGCCGCGGATGTCGCTTCCGGCATCCGGCTCGGTGAGGCCGAAGGCACCGATCCGCTCGCCGCGCAGCGCCGGCACGAGGAACTCGCGCTGCTGCTCCTCCGTCCCGATGCGCAGGACGGGGCCGGCGGCCAGGTGCTGGTGGGCGAAGACGCCCGCGGAGACGCCGGCGGCGGAGCGCGTCAGCTCCTCGTAGAAGATGCAGGCCGTGAGCAGATCGGCCCCCCCGCCGCCGACGGCCTCGGGGAAGTTCACCGCGAGGAAGCCGCCGTCGCGGAGCACCCCGTAGACCTCCCGCGGGAAGCGGCGCTCACGCTCGCCCGCCTCGGCGAGCGGCGCGATCCTGGCGGTGACGAACCGCCGGAACGCGTCCCTGAACTCCCGGTGCTCCCGCTCGAGGCCGAAGTCTTCCATGGGGTCGCCCCTACCAGGTGACGGTCTCGCCGCCGTCGATGTAGACGGTCTGGCCGGTCATGAAGTCGGAGCCCGAAGAGGCCAGGTACACCGCCAGCGGTCCCATCTCGTCGGGCTCCGCCAGCCGCCGCGCGGGGATCTTGGACAGGATGAGGTCGCGGACGCGCGGCTCCATCATCTTCTCCCGGGAGAAGTCGGTCCTGAGATAGCCGGGGGCCAGGCAGTTGACCTGGATGTTGTGGCGCGCCCACTCGATGGCCAAGCAGCGCGTGAGGGCGTCCACTCCGGCCTTGCTCACGCAGTAGGCGCTGTAGCGCGGCACGCCCAGCCGCCCCCACATGGAGCCGACGTTGATGATCTTTCCCCGCCCCCGCGCGATCATCGAGGGCGCCACGGCGCGGCAGCAGCGGAACATCGCGGTGAGGTTGGTCCCGAGGATCTCCTCCCAGTCCGCGTCGGTGAGCTCGACGAACCGCTTCTCCAGGTTGATCCCCGCGTTGTTGACGAGGATGTCGAGCGACCCGAGCCCCTCCTCCACGGCGGCCACCGTGGCGGCGATCTGATCGCCCCGCGTCACGTCCAGCGGAAAGGCGCGCGCCTGCCCGCCCGCCTCGCGGATACAGGCCGCGGTGTCCTCGACCCCTTCCACCGAGCGCGCGGCGCAGGCCACCGCGGCGCCGGCGGCACCCAGCGCCAGCGCGAGGGCGCGGCCGAGCCCGCGGCTGGCCCCGGTCACCAGCGCCACCCGTCCCTGGAGTGACAGCGCCTCCTGCGGTTTCACGCCCCCACCTCCGCCATGTGGCCTCCCTCTCGCGCCCCACACCATCGACTGACTGGTCAGTGACAATCCATGAGGCGATTGCCTCATTTCGCTGGGCTGCCCCGAAGAGCGCCTTGATCTTAGTGCATTCGACCCCCTAGAATGAAGCCGCTCCTGATCGTGCAGTTTACTGAACGATTAGTAGATTCGCCCGAGAGGGCACCATGCGCAAGCGCAAAGCGGCACAGCGGGGCGGCACGCACCTGACGCGCGAACGGATCCTGGCGGTGAGCGGGAGGGTGTTCAACCAGCGTGGCTATCACGGCACGACGCTGGACGACATCGCCCGCGCCCTCGGCGTCACGAAGGCGGCGCTGTACTACCACGTCAAGAACAAGGAGGAGCTGCTCTTCCAGTGCCATCAGCTGGCGCTCGACATCGGCATGGAGGGCTTCCACCTGGCGCTGGCCCAGCCGGGGCCGCCGGACGAGCAGCTTCGCGCCGCGCTGGCCCACTACATCGAGGGGATGGCCGACCAGCTCAAGGGCACGGTGGTGCTGCTCGAGCAGGGGGCCCTGTCGCCCCCCCATCACCGCCGCATCGTGCGCGGCCGCGACGAGTACGAGCAGGCGCTGCGCAGGATGATCGCCGCGGGCATCACCGCCGGCGTCTTCGTCCCCTGCGATCCCAAGCTCGTGGGCTTCGCCATCCTCGGCGCGGTGCACTGGATCCCCAAGTGGTACCACCCCGCCGGGCCGAGCCCGGCGCGCGAGATCGCCGAGGCCTTCGCGACCTATCTCGTCCGCGGGCTGACCAAGCAACCGTCTCCCGAGCTGCCGGCTCCCCTGCGGGCCGGGGCGGAGAGCGCCCCTCTCGATGACCACTCCGCCTGACGCCTCCCGCCGGCCCGAGGGCCCCCGCAAGGGCCACCTCGAGGCCTACTTCGAGAAGCCCGCGCGGCTCAGGACCTGGTCGGGCATCGAGGTGAAGCCCGTCTACCGGCCCGAGGACGTGGCCGGCACCTACCGGGACCGCCTGGGCGATCCGGGCCAGTTCCCGTACGCGCGCGGCATCCACGCCGACATGTACCGCGGGAAGTACTGGACCCGGCGCGAGGTGTGCGGCTACGGCGGCCCGGAGGAGACGAACCGGCGGATGAAGTTCCTGCTCGCCCAGGGCGCCTCGGGGCTCAACGTCATCTTCGACATCCCGACCATGACCGGGATGGACGCCGACCACCCGATGGTGGAGGAAGAGGTGGGGGTCCAGGGCACCTCGCTGGCAACCGTCGAGGACATGGAAACGCTCATGGAGGGCCTGCCGCTGGACGGCATCAGCATGTCCATCGTCGTGACCTCCCACGCGGCGCCGGTCGTGCTGGCCATGTACCTCGCGGTGGCGCGCAAGCGCGGCCTGCCGCTCGACCGGCTGCGCGGCACGATCCAGAACGACCCCCTGCACCACCGTTTCTGCGGCTACCCGCCCGCCTACTCGCCGCTGAATCTCGGGCTCAAGACGGCGGTGGACTGCCTCGAGTTCTGCGCCCGCCAGATGCCGTACTGGTACCCCATCAACGTCAACGCCTACGATCTCCGCGAGGAGGGGCTGGGCGCCGCGGAGGAGATCGGGTTCTCCTTCGCCATGGCCCGCACCTACATCGACCGCGCCCTCGAGCGGGGGCTTGCCATCGACGAGCTGGCCCCGCGCATGGTCTTCTACTGCTCGGCCCACATCGACCTGCTCGAGGAGGTGGCGAAGTTCCGCGCCATGCGGCGGATGTGGGCCCGCATGCTCCGCGAGGAGTACGGCGCGCGGGACCCGCGCTCCTGGCAGTTCAAGTTCGGCGTCCACACCGCGGGCGTCTCACTGGTGCCCCAGCAGCCGCTCAACAACATCGTGCGCGTCGCCTACGAGGCGCTGGCCGCCGTGCTCGGGGGGGCCCAGTCGCTGCACTGCTGCTCCTACGACGAGCCCATCTCGCTGCCCACGGAGCAAGCCCATCAGATCGCCATCCGCACCCAGCAGATCCTGGCCTACGAGGTGGGCGCGGCGAACGCGGCCGACCCGCTGGGCGGCTCCTACCTCATCGAGGCCCTCACCGACCGGCTGGAGACGGACGCGCGCGCCATCCTCGGCCGCATCGCCGAGCAGGGCGGCATGTACCGCGCCATCGAGACGGGCTGGGTGGACCAGGAGCTGGAGAACGCGGCCTACCGCTATCAGCAGGAGGTGGAGCGGCGCCAGCGCATCATCGTGGGCGCCAATGCCTTCAGCGTGCCGCCCGAGCAGGACCACGAGGTGCCGGCTCACCCGCGCCCGTCGGCCACCGAGGTCCGCGCGCGTCTCGACGGCCTCAAGCGCTTCCGCGAGCGCCGCGACGCGGCCGCGGTGACGGCCGCGCTGGAGAGGCTTCGAGGCGAGGCCGGCCGCGGCGAGCGCCACAACCTGATCCCCTGCCTGGTGGACGTGGTCGCTGCCGGCGCCACGCTGGGCGAGGCCGTGGGCGTGATGCGCGAAGCCTATGGGCATGCGTACGATCCGGCCGGCATGGTCCGCTCCGTCCTCTGAGCCCGTGTCCGCCATCAAGGTGCTGCTCGGCAAGGTGAGCATGGACGGCCACGACCGCGGCGTGCGCGTGCTGGCGCGGCTCCTGCGTGATGCGGGGATGGAGGTCGTCTACCTCGGCAAGTTCCTCCCCCACGAGGCGGTGATCGAGGCCGCCATCCAGGAGAATGCCCAGGTGGTGGGGCTGTCCTTCCTCTCGGGCGAGCACGCCTCGCACACGCGGCGCTTCGCCCGGGCGCTCCGGAGCCGCGGCCTCACGGAGGTCCTCTTCCTGGTGGGCGGGGTCATCCCGCGGCAGGACATCGCCGAGCTCCTCGAGGCCGGCGCCGACGGCGTCTTCGTGGCGGGCACTCCCGTGGAGGAGGTCGTGGGCTTCATCCGCGAGCGGGTCGGCGCCTGAGGAGGCAGCGGGCATGACGAGTCTCGGTGGCTTCGCGCAGCAGCAGGCCCGGCGGTACGGGGACAGGACGCTCTTCATCTGCGGAGAGGAGCAGGTCAGCTACCGCGACTACGACGCCAGGACCGACCGGCTGGCGGGCGGGCTGGCCACCCTGGGCCTGGGCCCCGCCGACCGGATGGCCGTGCTCCTCCCCAACGGCCTCCCCATCCTCGAGGCCTATGTGGGGGCGGCCAAGCTCGGAGCCGTCTCGGTGCCGCTCAATCCGATGTTCACGCCGCGGGAGATCGAGTACGTCGTGAACAACTCGCGGTCGAAGGTCCTCGTGACCTCCCCCCGGGACGCCGAGCGGGTCCAGGCCGCCCGCGACCGGATGCCGTCCCTGGCCCACGTGGTGGTGGCGGGGGAGGCCGTGCCGGGCACGCGCCCCTACGCGGCCGTGGCGGCCGGCTCGCCGCCGGCCGCGCCCCCCCGCGTGGACGGTGACGACGTGGCGATGATCCTCTACACCTCGGGGACCACGGGGCACCCCAAGGGGGCCAGGCTCACGCACGCCGGGCTCCTCGAGAATGCGGCCGCGGTGGTCCGGGCGGTGGGCTTCCGCGACTCGGATCGGTCGCTCTGCATCCTGCCGCTCTTCCACGCCTTCGCCATCGCCTTCGACTATCTCCAGATGATGACCGCGGGCGCCAGCAGCGTCATCGTCGAGCGCTTCGACGCGGGCGTGGCGCTCCGTCTGATCGAGCGCCACCGCGCCACGGTGCTCGTGGGGGTGCCCACCATGTTCATCTACATCCTCCGCCACCCCGACCGGCCGCGGCACGACCTCTCGTCGCTCCGGATCGGCGACACGGGCGGCGGCCCCGTGCCGACGGCGCTCAAGACCGAGTACGAGCGCGACATCGGCATGGTGCTCCTCGAGAGCTACGGCCTCACCGAGGCCTCGCCCGTGGTGACCATCGAGCGCCCCGGACTGCCGCGGCGCGAGGGGGCCTGCGGCCTCACCCTGCCCGGGATGGAGACGAAGGTGGTGGACGGGAGCGGCCAGGAGGTCCCCCCGGGGGAGCTGGGCGAGCTGCTGATGCGCGGCCCCAACGTCATGAAGGGCTACTTCGAGATGCCCGAGGCCACGGCGCGCGCCATCGTGGACGGGTGGCTCCACACCGGCGACCTCATGCGCAAGGATGCCGACGGGTACGTCTACATGGTGGACCGCCTCAAGCACATGATCATCTGCGGGGGCTACAATATCTACCCCAAGGAGATCGAGAACGTGCTCCACGACCACCCGGCCGTGCTCGAGTGCGCGGTGGTGGGCATGCCCGATGCCGACAAGGGCGAGATCCCCAAGGCCTGCATCGTGCTCCGCGAGGGCGCGCGCGCCACCGAGACCGAGATCCGGGAGTTCTGCCGCGAGTCCCTCGCGGCCTACAAGGTGCCGCGGCTCGTCGAGTTCATGGCGAGCCTGCCCAAGACCGCCACCGGCAAGATCCGCAAGGGGGAACTCAGCGGAGCCGGCTGAGCCCTGTCTGAAACATTGGACATTCCCGCGGCCCCGCCGCCGCGGGTAGGCTCGCTCCACGCCGGTCGCGATGCGCGACCGGCCACCACGGTGGAGGGAGCGAGCCATGTTAGGCCGCATCGAGTTCTACGACGAGCCCACGGCCTGGGGCGTGATCCTCGGCGAGGACGGGCGGGTCTACGTCATCCGCGGCAGCCGGGCGCCGGGGGCGGGGCCGCGCGTGGGCGACACGGTGACCTTCGAGCCACGCGACACGACCACCGGCCTCCGGGCCGACGCCGTGCGCCGCGCGCCGCCGGCGCCACCGGCCGCCGCGCGCTCGCCCTTCAGGAAGCCGGCATGAGGATCAAGGCGGGCCGGAAGCGGAGGGTGGCCGCTCGCGCGGTCGGCGCGCCAGCTCCTCGATCAGCTCGGTCTGGATCTGCTGGATCTCCAGCAGCCGCCGCCACTGATGCGTCAGGAGCTGGTCCAGCTTCCAGTGCAGGTGGCGGATCTCGAGCTCGGCCTTGAGGTCCACGCGGTAGTCGTGCCCGGCGCGAAGGCGGTCCTTCGCCGCCTGGCGGTTCTGGCTCATCATGATGATGGGGGCCTGGAGCGCGGCCAGAGAGGAGAGCACCAGGTTGAGCAGGATGAACGGGTACGGGTCGAAGGGCCGCCAGAGGAGCACTACCGAGTTCAGCGCGATCCACACGACCAGCACGGCCGCGAAGATGATGATGAAGCGCCAGGACCCGCCGAACTCGGCCACCCGGTCAGCGGTGCGCTCGCCCAGGGTGAGCTGGCGGTCGAACTCGACGTTGAGGTTCTCCGTGAGGAGCTCCTGCTCCTTGAGGCTTCGCACCACCGCCTGCTCGAGCGAGGACAGCTCCCCCTTCTCGTCCTCGAGGGCGTCCTCGACGTACTCGGCGCGGAGATGGGTGAGGCAGGGCAGGCAGATGACGTCCTGGGGGCCGAAGGACGGGTGCTTCCGTCTGAGCAGCTCGCCCACGGGACCGTGCACCATCTCGCCGCTCATGATCTCGCTGCGCCGCCGCGGGACCTGGCAGACGGGACAGACGATCGTGCGAGGCCCCTCCGTCACGGCGTCTCGTCCACCCCCAGCCGCGATCGCCGCACGTCCGCGGCCACGTCGCGCACCACGTCCTGCTCCAGCTCGATCCTCACCTCGTGGCGCTCCACCTCCAGGTGCTGCACGGTGGCGACCCAGCCGAAGATCCGGCCGGCCTGGGGGCGGATGCGTCGGCCGCGGTAGACCAGCGTGCGCCGGCCGGGCGCCTGGAGCCGCTCGTACTGCTCGGCATCGGCGCCGCAGAGAGCCAGCACCTCCTCATAGGTGGTCTCCCCCGGGGTGATCTTCGCGACGACCTCCCGCGGCAGGATGGTGCCGCTCTCACGCTCGCGCGGCGCCGTGTTCCAGGCACCGACTCGCACTCGCGCCGCCATGCGGCCGCCCACATGGGCTGCCACCCGCCCGAGCACGGGCCCCGCCGCATAGCCCAGCGCCAGGAACACCATCGGGATGACCACCAGCGCCATGGCCTGGAGCCGGGAGAAGTAGCCATACTGGACGGCGATCTGCTGGGGCGCCACCCCCTCGCTGGTGTCCAGGAACAGGGAGACGACCTCGGTGCTCTCAAGGGTCTCCGAGAGCCGGCGGATGGTGTTGCGCGGGTACACCTCGTCGATCTTGAGCCGGCTCGCGTCGGGGAAATGCGCCACCAGCTCGGCCGGGGCATCGGCCAGCCGCACCACGCGGTCGCGATGGGCGAAGTACATTGGGAAGAGCGGCCGGTCGCGCACCTCGTTGAAGCTCAGGGAGAGCAGGTGCTTCTGGCCCAGCACGAGCCGCTCGAGCCAGTTGGCGGCCTTGGGCTTGACCAGCGCCGGGCTCGTCAGGCGCAGATCCATGAGCCACGCCGGGTCCACCAGCTTCGGCGTCCAGGGGATCCGGATCCACGTCGCCGGGGGACTCAGCCCGAGCGCGCCGCCGTACTGCACGAAGGTGACGAAGGGCGCCCCCTCGCCCACAGGCTCGGCGTGCGCCGCCCCGTCGGCCTGGCGGATGTTCTGGGCGTAGAGCGGCAGCCGGCCCTCGGCGACGACATCGAAGCCGAGCGCCTCCACGGCCTTCGCCAGCGCAGGTTCGCGGGCCCCGGTCGCGTTCCCGGCGCCGACCTCCCCCGGCCACAGGAGGTAGAGATCCTGGGGCGAGGCGCCCCGGCTCTGACCGGCCGGCGCCACGACGCTCCACAGGACATTCACGCGGGCGGGCGCCTCGTCGGGCGTCACGCTGGCGCGGACGATCAGCGGGCCGATGCGGAAGCCGGAGTCCGGCAGGGTGGAGAAGAACAGCTGTGCCCGGGCCGCGGAGGGCGCACCCGCGACAAGCGCCACGGCGAAGAGCCCGAGCACCCAGCGCATCACCTGCGCCCGATGATACCCCTTCCCGCGCGAGGGGCCAACCCTCCAACCCTGGGCTATGCGACCGCCGCGGCGATCGTCCTGAGCTGGGCGGCGTGGTCGAGGTCGTGCAGCCGCATGAAGAGGAAGGTCTCGCGCCAGTCGAGGGGGCCGAAGAACGGGTGCTCGATCTTCCTGTCGAGGTGCGCTCCCGGATCGGCCGAGCGCACCCGCTGGAACAGCGCCTCCCTCTCCTGCTGGAGGAGGCTCCACCATTCCCCTGCGGTGTGCCGCGGGACCTCAGCCGGGAGCGCCTCCCTGAGGCCAGGCCCCGCGGGCGCCCCATCCAGCACACGCACGATGGCGCCGCCGAAGTAGGCGCCGGCCGACAGCACGTGGGCCATCACCTCGTTGGCGCTCCACTCGTCGGGGGCGGGCCGCTCGGCGAAGCGCGCCGCCGGCACCGCCGCCGCGGCGGCGCGGAGCTCCTCCATGGCAGCGCGCACCCGGTCCACCACCGTCGCAGGCGCCTGTTTCGCTCCCTGCGCCTGCAGGTAGTCCAGGATCCGTCGCTCCTCGTCGTTCATCGCCCACCTCCCGTGCCGCCACAGTGTACCTTCGCCGCCCGGCTCGGGTCCACGCGGAGTCCCCGCCGGCCATTGACGCCTGCCCCCCGCGCCGGCTACCCTCATCCCACGAGCCCGAGACCCCGCCCGCGACGCCGCGAGCTTCAGCCTCGAGGGCCGAGAGGAGAACCTGTCCATGCGCGCCACCACCGCGATCGCCGAGTTCCTCGTCAAGAGCCGCTGGGAAGAGTGCCCCGAGCCTGCGGTGGAGGCTGCGCGGCGGGCCATCCTCGACTGCCTGGGCGTCATGCTGGCGGGCTCCGCCGACCCTGCCGCGCGCATCGTGCAATCGGTGGCCCAGGCCGAGGGCGGCGCCCCGCTGGCCACCGTGGTCGGGACGGGGCAGCGCACCGGCGCCGTCTGGGCCGCGCTCTGCAACGGCACGGCGGCGCATGCGCTCGACTTCGACGACACCAACTTCGCCCTGCTGGGCCATCCCTCGGCGCCCGTTCTCGCCGCGGCGCTGGCGGCGGGGGAGCTGGCGCTGGCCGATGGCCGGGCGGTGCTCCACGCCTTCTTGCTGGGCTTCGAGGTGGAGACGACGTTGGCCGAGGTGGTGAACCCCCAGCACTACGAGCACGGCTGGCACGCCACCTGTACCCTCGGCACCCTCGGCGCCGCGGCGGCCGCCAGCCGCCTCCTGGGGCTCGACGCCGCGCAGGCGCGCATGGCACTGGCCACTGCCGCCAGCCAGTCCTCGGGCCTCAAGGAGAACTTCGGCACCATGACCAAGCCCTTCCACGTCGGGCACGCGGCCCGGAGCGGCGTGCTCGCGGCGCTCCTGGCGCGGGAGGGGTGGACAGCCTCCGAGCAGGCGCTCGAAGGTCCGCAGGGCTGGGTGAGCGTGCTGGGCGCCGGCGCCCCCCGGCTCGAGGCGCTCGCCACGCTGGGCGCGCCATGGAAGATCCTCACGACGGGCATTGCGGTGAAGCCCTACCCCTCCTGCGCCGGCACCCACTCCATCATCGACGGCGTCCTCGACCTCAAGCGCACCCACGGCTTGCGTCCAGACCAGGTGGCGGAGATCACGGTGGGGGTCAACGCGATGGTGCCGAGGGTCCTCATCCACCACGACCCGCACACGGGGCTCGAGGCGAAGTTCTCGGCCGAGTTCGCCGCCGCCGCCGCCCTCTGCGAGGAACGGGTGGGGATTGGCACCTTCCAGGACGACAAGGCCCGGAGCGGCGCCATCCGGGCGCTCATGGCGCGGGTTCGGGTCGAGGTAGATCCCGAGATTCCCAGCGACCTGGAGCGCCACATGTGGTCGAGGGTGACGATCCGGCTCACCGATGGCCGCACGCTCCGGGTGGGGCCGCGCCAGGTACCGGGGCATCCCGGCAACCCGCTCACGCGGGAGGCGCTCCGCGACAAGTTCACCGAATGCGCGGGGCTGGTGCTCCCGGAGGATCGCGTGGCCGCGGTCCGGGAGATGGTGGAGGGGCTCGACGGCTGCCCCGACCTGCGGAGCCTCACCGCGATCCTGTCGTCCGCCTGAGTCACTCCGGCGGATCAGCCCTGGTCGGCAGCAGCTCAGATCGCCTGACGAAAGTCGCGCAGCGCGCCCATCCGGCGGGCGCGGGCGGGCGACAGCCCGGGTGCCCGCGCCTGGATTGACACCAGCTCAGATCGCCCGAAGAAAGCCGCGCGACGCGACATTCCGGCGGGCGCGGGCGGGCGACAGCCCGGGTGCCCGCGCCAGGTCAATGATGACAGTTCACGCACTCGAGCGGAGCCTTGGGCTCGGCGCGGGTGAGGGTGGGCGTCGGCGAGCCGATCCACGCCAGGCTGGCCAGGGCCTTCGCGTTCGCCGCGCGGTGGCATTCCACGCACCAGCCCATGGTGAGCCGGTTCGGCACGGGGGTCATGCCGGCGAGGTTCATGATGTCGTTGACGAACCCCTGGCCCGTCGGGCCGGCGGCAACCTGCTCCATGGCCTCGACGATCCCGTGGCATGTCTGGCAGGGGAGCCCGGCCTGCACGTGGTTCTTGTGGGTGAACTTCACGTACTCGGGCACCCGGAAGACCCGGACCCACGGGATCGGCTCCTTCCGCTCCCAGTAGTCAAGGAGCTTCTGGACCTCCGGGTTCCCCTGCGCGGCGATGACCCTGTGGCAGCCCATGCAGCGCTCCACGGACGGCAACCCCGCCGGGCTGCTTCTCCGGGCTTCCGCATGGCAGTACTGGCAGTCGATCCTGTACGAGCCCGCGTGGATCGCGTGGCTGAAGAAGATGGGCTGCACCGGCCCCTCCCGCTTCACGGGGATCGGCAGCACCCCCCTGGGGTCGAAGGCGGGCTGGGCCAGCGTCCGCACGTAGGCGATCACGTCGTTGACCTGGGTATCAGAGAGCTGGGGCTTGAACGGGGGCATGAGGGGCGAGAGCCCGACGGCCTGGCCGCCCCGGGTGATGAGGGAGAAGAGGAAGTGATCGGGCAGCGGGTTGAGCACAGCCCCCTGGGTCAGGTCCTGCGGCTTGATCGGCAGGCTCTGGCCGGAGAGGCCGTCGCCCTTCCCGCTCTGACCGTGGCAGTTGGCGCAGTACGTGGCGAACACCTGCTGGCCGCGCTGCACCTTGACGTCGGTGGCCACCCGCGCCGAGGAGGCGGGGGACCAGGCGAGCACGCCAGCGGCCAGGGCGGCGGCCAGGACCACGGTGGCGATGAGGGGGCCGGCCAGACGCATGACGGCGATTCTACTCATCTCACCCCCCGAGGTAAAGTCGCTTTACCTCGGGGTCAGCCAGCAGCGACGGCCCGGTCCCCTCGAACCGGTTCCGCCCCAGCTCGAGCACGTATCCCCGGTCAGCCACGGCCAGGGCACGCGCGGCGTTCTGCTCCACCACCATGAGGGTGTAGCCCGAGCCCTTCATCTCCAGGAGCTTGTCAAAGATGAGCCCCACGAACTTGGGCGACAGCCCCAGCGAGGGCTCGTCGAGGAGGACGAGCTTGGGGGTGGTCATGAGGGCGCGCGCGATGGCCACCATCTGCTGCTCCCCGCCCGACATGGTCCCCGCCTTCTGGCGGCGCCGCTCCGCCAGGATGGGGAAGAGCGCGTACACCCGGTCGAGGGCCTCGCGGATCCGCGCCTCGCTGCGCTCGATGTAGGCCCCCATCTCGAGGTTCTCGAGCACCGTCATCTGCGGGAGCACGATGCGCCCCTGGGGCACGTAGGCGAGCCCACGGGGGAGAACCTGGTCGGGACGGAGCCCCGTGATGTCGTGGCCGTCGAAGATCACTCGACCGCTGGTCGGGCGCAGGAAGCCCACGATCACCTTGAAGGCCGTGGACTTGCCCGCGCCGTTGGGACCGATGACGGTGACCATCTCCCCGGGCGAGACGACGAAGCTCACCTCGTGGATGATCGCCATCTTGCCGTAGCCGGCCGTGATGGCCTCGGCGCGGAGGAGCGTCGAGATCACGGCAGCCGCTCGCAGATGTAGAGCACGTGCGGGTAGGGCAGGATGTCCACCATCAGGTGCCGGTGAACGCGGAAGCCCAGGTGCTCGAGCAGATCCTGGAGCTCCTCGGCCGCCCAGTAGCGCACCGGGCTCCTCGGGTCCATGACCCGATCCAGCGCGTGGGTGAACCAGCGCTTGTAAGCGGGTCGGCGGTCCACGTCCTTGATCAGGAGCCGCCCGCCGGGCGGCAGCGCCTTCGCCAGCTGCTCGAGGAGCGGGCGCACGGCCTCTTCCGGGACATGGTGCACGATGTCCAGCATGTAGGCCGCGTCGAAGATCTCCCCGCCCCGGAACTCGGTGGCGTCTCCGACCTCGTAGCGCACGTTGGCGAGGCCCAGGCGCCGGGCCGCCGCGCGGGCCATGGCGATCCGCCGCGCGTTGCGGTCGAGCCCCGCGATGCGCAGGTCCGGTCGGATCGAGGCGTAGTAGAGCGAGAAGAGGCCGAAGCCACACCCCACGTCCAGCACGCGGCCCCGCTCGGGCAGGTACTGCCCGATCTCGTCGAGGAAGCGCTGGCGCAGGATCCAGAAGCGCCCCCAGCAGTAGCCGCGGACGATCCAGTCGTCGTAGGCCCGGATGACGCTAAGAACCGGCTCGCTTCGCATAGATCCGGTAGCCGTCCCCCTCGACCGCCAGCGTGTAGGCGCGCTCCAGGAGTGCGCGGATCTCGGGCAGCGCCGCCAGGCGCTCGTAGCCCGTCGTGATCCAGGCATACGGGAAGACGACGATGGCGGCCGGCGGGGCCGTCTCGAGCCCGGTGACGAACTCCGCGCGCAGCGCCAGGATGCGCGGGTCGGTCACGTCGTGGGAGAAGTGGAAGTCGTAGATGAAGCGGGTCGGCTGACGCACCCCGAGCCGCAGGAGGGCATGAACACCGCCCTCGGTCAGATCCATCACCTGGACGGTGACGGCGCGCCCCGCCGAGGCGCCGCCGCGCGGATCACGCAGGATCGGCCCGAGGTCGCGCACCACGGCCGACACTCGCCGCTCCTTCTCGCCGATCCACCGCGCGTCCATGGCGTCGAGCCCCTTGGCGTCCAGCACCACCACGAGGGCGGCGAGGAGCCCGAGAGCGGCGGCCCGGCCGAGCGCGGGCAAGGCCAGGGGCCAGCGCCACGCCGCGAGGGCCTCGGGCGCCAGCGCCATCGCCGCGAGGACGCAGAGAAAGAACACGAGCGGGTACTGATGGTACTCCCACCCCTTCCCCTGGACGGCCAGGTGGGCGACGCCGTAGAGCACTCCCATCGCCGCCAGGGTGCTCCTGATCTCGAAGCCGGGCCGGAGCCGGGCGGCGAGCCCCACGGCGCCCAGCGCCGCGAGGAGCCCCAGGACGGCCCAGCCGTACCGGTACCAGGACATAGCCTGCCAGACCGAGACCCGGCCCACCTGACTGTAGAGCGGCAGGACATAGCCGGTGAGGACCGAGAGGAAAGGCCCGAGGCCGCCGCGCCAGCCGAGCCATCCCAGCAGGGCCGCCGGCACGACGAGACCCGAGGCGAGGACGGCGCCCGCGCCCGCCAGGGGCGACCGCCCGGCCCGGCGCGCTCCCAGCGCCCCGGCCAGCGCGCAGCCGAGCCAGAAGAGCCCCGCGAGAGGCTTGATCATCATGCCCGCGCCGAGGGCCAGCCCGCTCCACCAGAGCGGCTGGAGCGCGCCACGGCCCTCCCAGGCCCGGGCCACGCCCCAGGCCCCCGACAGCAGCAAGAGGCAGAGCAGGAAGTCCCGCTGCCCCGCCCGCCAGGCCCCGCCCGCCAGGTGGTGGAGGGCGAAGAGGAGAGCGCCCGCCGCGGCCGCCGGCCGGCCCGCCACCGGGGCGGCGTAGCCGACCACCACCGCGCAGGTGCCGGCGAGCCAGGCCAGGTCGAAGAGCCGCCACACCACGTCGCTCATCCCCACCGTGGCGACGAGCGCCCAGTGCAGGAGATAGACGCCGGGCATGTTCACATCGAAGATGTCGCGGTACGGCACCGCCCCCTGGGTCAGGAGCCAGCCGATGTAGTGGAACAGCGGGGCATCGTGGATCAGCGGCCAGCCCAGCGACCGCCAGCCCAGGTAGGCCACGCTCAGCCCGCTAGCGGCCAAAATAGGCTTCAATCACCCGCTCGTCGGACTGGATCACGCCCGGGGGGCCCTCGGCCAGCTTCTCGCCGTGATCGAGGACGAACACCGTCTCGCACAGTCCCATGACGACCTTCATGTCGTGCTCGACCAGGAAGATGGTCTTCCCGCGGTCCCGGAGCGCCCGGACGGCGTCCAGCAGCTCGTTGAGCAGGGTGCGGTTGACCCCCGCCGCGGGCTCGTCCAGCAGGATCAGCTCCGGGTCCGTCATGAGCACGCGGACGAACTCCACGAGCTTCTGCTGGCCGTAGGAGAGGTTGCCCGCGTACTCGCCGGCGAGGGCCTCGATCTTCACCAGCCGCAAGAGCTCCTCCGCGCGCCGACGCGCCCGCCGGTAGTCCCCGGTGGTGACCACCATGAGGTTCTCGAGCGCGGTCAGCTCGGGGAAGACCCGGATCACCTGGAAGGTGCGGCCGAGACCGTGGTGGAAGACCTGGTGGGGTTTGAGGCCGTCGATCCGCCTCCCCTTGAACCGGATCTCCCCGCTGTCCCGCGGCTCGACGCCGGTGATGCAGTTGAACAGCGTCGTCTTGCCGGAGCCGTTGGGGCCGATGAGCCCGTAGATCCTGCCCGCGTCGAGGGAGAGCGAGACGCGGTTCACGGCGGTCACGCCGCCGAAGCGCTTGGTGACGTTCTTGATCTCGAGGATGGGCGGCATCAGTGCGCCTCCAACGAGTCTCGCCTATTCCACGCGCGCGCCCGCACCGTGCCGGGCCAAGGAACGAGCCAGACGAGGCCCCGCAGTGCGAGCCGCAGCCGCAGGCCAGGCGAGCGGAGACGGGCACGCGGGCGAGCGGAGCGAGCCAGCGCGGGCGCGAGGCGTACGTGGGTGTACGTTGAGCGCCCGCGCCGACCGAGAACGACGTATGGCGAAGTTCATTGGGCCGGCACTAGATCGTGCGAGGCAGGTTGTACTTCTGCTGCAACACGCCCAGGATCCCGCGCGGCATCACGAGCACGACGGCGACGATGATGGCGCCGAAGAGGAGCTGGTGGAGGTAGATGAAGCGCGCCCAGACCACCTCCTGGAAGGCGAAGAGCAGGACGGCGCCGAGCACCGGCCCCCAGATCGTCCCCTTGCCCCCGAAGAGCGCCATCACGATCATGGTGATGGTCATGAGGAGGGGGAAGACGCTGATGGGCTCGATGTAGCCCTGGTCCCGGGCCGACAGCCCGCCGACGACGCCCGGCCCCACCGCCGAGAGCAGGAAGGCGTAGAGCTTGTAGCGGAAGGTGTCGATCCCCATGGCCTCGGCCGCCACCTCGTCCTCGCGGATCGTCATGAGGCGCAGGCCGAAGCGCGAGGTGAGGATCACGTAGGCCAGCAGCGTCACCCCCGCGGCGGTGAGCCCCATGGCGTAGTAGATCGGCACGCTGGCGTGCAGCGTCGGCAGTGAGAGCCCGAGCCCCCCGCCCGTGAGCCCCTCGAAGTACGAGGCGGCCACGCGCAGGACCTCGTTGAGGCCGAGCATGGCGATGGCGAAGTACGGGCCCTTGAGCCGGAGGCACGGCCAGCCGATCACCAGCGCCAGCACGGCGGCCACGAGCCCGCCCATGAGCGCGGCCGCGAGCCACGGCCAGTGGAGCTTCGTGATGACGATGCCCGTGGCGTAGGCTCCCGTGCCGTAGAAGGCCACATGCCCGAAGGAGACGTAGCCGGTGAGCCCCGAGATGAGGTTCCAGGACTGCGCCAGGGCGATCCACATGAAGAGCTGGAGCATGAGGCGGACGCCGTAGCCGCTCCCCTCGAGCGGGTAGAGCAGGAGCCCGAGGAGCAACGCCGCGGCGAGCCCGGTGAGGCCCGCACGCCTCACGACGCCCGCCCCCCGAGGAGCCCCGTGGGGCGCACGAGGAGCACGACGACGAGCAGCACGTAGGCCACCGCCTCGTTGACCTGGGTCGTGAGGAACAGGGAGGAGAGCTGCTCGATCAGCCCCAGCAGGAGCCCGCCCAGGAGGGCGCCCGGGTAGTTCCCGGCCCCACCCAGCACGATCACGAGGAAGGACTTGAAGGTGTAGACCTGTCCCATCTCCGGCTGGATCGCCACCATCACTGCCACGAGCGAGCCGCCCGCCGCGGCCAGGGCCGAGGCCAGGCCGAAGGCGATGGCGTGGACGCGCCCGACGTTGATGCCGCAGACCTGGGCCACCTCCCGGCTCTGGGAGACGGCGCGGATCGCCTTGCCGAGCCGCGTCTTCTGCAGGAACAGGAAGGCTGCGGCGGTGATCGCCACCGCGATGGCGCAGGCGATGACGCGCGACTTGGAGAAGGCGATGGGGCCGAGCACGAAGGCGCCCGTCAGGTACTCCACGGCCCGGAGGTCGGAGGTGAAGGCGAGCTGCGCCAGGTTCACGATCGCGATGGACACCCCGAAGGTCACGAGCAGCGAGGACAGCTCGGGGGCGTCCACCACGCGGTACACGAGGAAGCGCTGGAGGAGCACCCCGAGAAGGTAGAGGAGCGGCATGGAGACGAGCAGCGACAGATAGGGGTTGAGCCCCACCGTGCTGAAGAGCCAGAAGGTCACGTAGGCCCCGAGCATGAGGAGGGGGCCGTGGGCGACGTTGAGCACGCGCATGACGCCGAAGATGAGCCCGAGCCCGAGAGCCACCATGGCGTAGAGGGACCCCGCCAGGAGGCCGGAGACGATCACCTGGCCCAGCATGGCGGGCGTGATGACGAGGCTCATGGGCGCTCCGGAACGCGCGAGCGCCCGCCGGGGAGCCGGCGGGCGCCCGCTGCCTTGGACCTCAGCGGCTCACCCGGCTACCGCTGGTTCCACGGCGGGGTGGGGAATCGCGCCTTGCCCCTGGCCACCTCGTCGGGCCAGACGGTGACCTTCTTGCCGTCCTGCCACTGGAGGATGACCATCTTGTGGGCGATCTGGAAGCCGTCCGGATCCACCTTGAAGTCGCCGAAGGCCGTCTTCGTCTCCAGCTTGAGCAGTTGCTCCCGCACCTTGTCGGCCTCCAGCGTCCCCGCCCGCTTCACCCCCTCGGCATAGATCAGGCAGCCCGCGTAGCCCGACGCCGAGTGGTACACCGGCTCCCGGTTGAACTTGCGCTTGTACCCCTCCAGGAACTCCCGCTGGCCCGGGTACGGCAGGGCCCCCTCCCACTGGGTGGCGCCGTAGACGTACTCGGCGTTCTGCTTGAGCAGGTCGTAGAACTCGGGCAGATCCCCACCGACGGTGACGCCGAACATCTTCGGGTTGACGTTCAGCTCCTTCATCTGCCGGGTGATGGCGACTGCGTCGTCGAAGTAGGTGGCGGCCGCGATCACATCTGGGTTCACCGCCTTGATCTTGGTGAGGAGCGCCGCGAAGTCGGTATGCCCCTTCGGGTAGGCCTCCTGGAGCACCACCCGCATGCCCAGCTTCTTGGCCAGCTCGGCCGTCCCGATGGCCGCGGACTTCGTGAAGAGGGTGTCCTCGTTGACGATGGCCAGGGTCTTGAGTCCGCGCTTGGCCGCCATGTCCACGAGCCCCTCCAGGTACACCTCGGCGGGGGAGATCACCATGAAGATGTACTTCCGTCCCTTCTTGAAGATGGAGGTGGTGGCGGCCAGCGGCGAGACCATGACCTTCTTGTACTTCTCCGTGACGTTGGCCACGGCCTCCGTGATGGGCGAGGAGTAGGGCCCCATCACCGCATCCACCTTGTCCTCGGTGATGAGCTTCTCGTAGAGGCGCACCCCGGTCGCCGGCGTGGACTGGTCGTCGTAGACCACGAACTCGATCTTCCGCCCCAGGAGCCCGCCCTTCTTGTTGAGGTCCTCGGCGCAGAGCTCGTACCCTTCCTTCTGGTAGCTGCCGATCTTGCCGTAGGTCCCCGTCAGCGACAGGGACGCGCCGACCCTGATGGGCGCCTGGGCCTGGGCCGGAAGGGCGCCGCACAGGACCGCCGCGACGGCGAGGGCGGCCGGGAGTTTCCAGGACGTGATCGCCATGATCGTCCTCCTTGAGGGCGGACCGCTGCGGGCGGCGGCCCGCGGGAAGTGGGCCTTGTTTCTACCAAACCGGGCCGGGGCTGTCAAGGTTTCGCGGGCGCGTGCGCTCACAGGACACCGGCGCGGCGGGCGCGCTCGGCGATCTTCCGGGCCCGGGTGAGATGGGGCATGTCCATCATCTGCCCCTTCCAGGCGAAGGCCCCCGCGCCCCGGCGGGCCTCGGCCTCGAAGGCCGCGATGAGGGCCACCGCCTCCTCGGCCTCCTCCCGGGAGGGCGTGAAGACCTCGTTGATCACCGCCAGCTGCCCGGGATGGATGGAGATCTTCCCGGAGAAGCCCATCCACACCGCCTCCTCGCACTCGCGGCGCAACCCCTCGAGGTCGTGGATGTCGGTGTACACCGTGTCGATGGCCTCCACCCCTGCCGCCGAGGCGGCCACGGCGCACATGACACGGGCATGCCGCGGGATGTCCAGGAACCGGCCCTCGGCGTCCCGGGTGCGGGGCAGCCCCATGGCGGCCGACAGGTCCTCGATGCCCCAGGAGATGGCGCAGACGCGTGGGCTGGCGGCGGCGGTCTCCTTGATGTTCAGCAGCCCCTCGGGCGTCTCCGTGGCGATGAGGAGGAGCCGGGTGGACCCGAACGGGATCCCGTGACGCTCCTCGAGGCGGTCGAGGATCGCCGCGACCTGGCGGACATCGGCGGCGGTGCGAGGCTTCGGCATCATGTAGCCGTGGGGCCGCCCGACGATGGTCTCCTCGAGGTCTCCCTCCGCGTACTCGGAGAAGACCGGGTTCATCCGGACCCAGCGCTCGCGGCCGCCGAAGTCGAGGCTCTCGAGCCAGCCCCGCACGATGGGGCGCGTGGCGGTCTTCCGCTCAGGGGGCACGGAGTCCTCCAGATCGAGGATGAGCCCGTCGGCCGGCAGCGTGAGGGCCTTCTGCATCATCTTCTCGTTGCCGCCGGGAACGAAGTGGACCGAGCGACGCATGCCCTAGCCCGCCCGGCGCCGCATCATGGCCGCGCGCCGGCACCGCATGACGAGGTCCCCGTGCTGGTTCTTCGCCCGGTGCTCGAAGATCACGATGCCCCACTGGGGTCGTGACTTCGACTCCCGCTTCTCGACGACCTCGGTCTCCGCGTAGATCGTGTCGCCGTGGAAGACCGGCTTCGGGAACTCCACCTTCTCGAAGCCGAGGTTGCCCACCGTGGTCCCGAGCGTCGT
The DNA here is from genome assembly GCA_016188005.1 of Candidatus Rokuibacteriota bacterium. Taxonomy (NCBI): domain Bacteria; phylum Candidatus Rokuibacteriota; species Candidatus Rokuibacteriota bacterium. Next base: position 28,230 of record JACPIQ010000035.1, read on the forward strand.
CTCCCCGACGCTCAGGCCCACCGCGATGCCGAGCGTGAGCAGGCTATTGACCAGCGGCTTGCCGAACTCCGCCCGCTGGGCCGCGTGGAAGTCCACGTGGAGCGGCTGCGGGTTCATGGTCATGCAGGAGAACCAGACATTGTCGGCCTCGGTGATGGTGCGCCCGGGCTGGTGCTGGAACACCAGGCCCGGCACGAGCTCCTCGAACAGCTTCCCGGCCATTGGGGGCTCCTCTCTCTCGGGGGCCGTGGCGGCCCGCTCGCGCGCGTGACGCCCCATGCTACCATGCGCCCCGCCGGGGCCGGCGGGCGGGACGGTGGGCCTGGGGCTATTGACAGAGCCGCCTGAAGCGTCCTAACTAGCGGACAGGCGCGGCCCGATCCTCCGTCAACACCACCAGCAAGGAGAGCACGGCCATGACGACTCGCAGGAGATTCCTCAGGACGGTGGCCGGGGCCGGAGCGGCAGCCGGCGCGCTGGGATTCCCGCGCGTGCTGCGGGCGCAGGCGCGGGAGATCCTCGTCGGCGAGACCCACCCGCTCACGGGTGGGCTCGCGCGAGAAGGCAATCTCGGGAAGCAGGGCATCGAGCTGGCCGTCAACGAGATCAACGCGGCGGGCGGCATCAAGGCCCTGGGCGGCGCCCGGCTCAAGCTCATGGTCCTCGACAACGAGTCGAAGCCCCCGGTGGCCATCTCCACGATGGAGCGCTTCAAGGACGCCGGGGCGGTGGCCGTCCTGGGGCCCTACGCCTCGGGGCTGGCCTTCGTGACGACGCAGGAAGCGGAGAAGTACCGCATCCCCCACGTGCTCGACGTCGCTGTCGCCGACGGCATCACCGAGCGCGGCTTCAAGTACACCTTCCGCCTCGGCCCGAGCGCCGGCATGGGCGCCCGGACCACCGTGGAATACCTGGGTGGGCTCACCCGCGAGATGCGTCTCGGGCTCAAGCGCGTGGTGCTGATCCACGAGGATGGCCTCTTCGGCAAGTCCACCGCGGACACGCTGGAGAAGCTCCTGCCGGGCATCGGCATGCAGGTGATCGAGCGCATCCCCCACAGTGCCGCGGCCCCCTCGCTCAACAACGAGGTGCTGAAGATCAAGGCGGCCAAGGCGGACATCGTGATCCCGTCCACCTACTACCCGGCGCACTCGCTCATCATCCGCACCATGGCCGAGCAGCGGGTGGACGTGGGCGCCATCCTCTCGGTGTACGGCGGGGCAGGCAGCCAGTACCGCTTCATCAAGGACGTGGGCAAGCTCGCCGACTACATGCTCGACGGCAACCACTGGTACAACCCGAAGCATCCGCGCATCACGGGCATCATCGCGGCCTTCGAGCGGGCCTACAGCCAGCCGTTCGCCTACGAGTGGATGCTCGCCTACCAGTCGGCCTGGGTGCTCAAGGACGCCCTCGAGCGGGCCGGCGCCACAGACCGCGACAAGGTCCGCGAGGCCCTGGCCCGGACGCGCCTCACGAACCAGATCGTTCCCTATCCGATCTCCTTCGACGAGAAGGGCCAGAACCCCGGGGCCCGCCCGCTCCTGATGCAGGTGCAGCAGGGGCGCATCGCCGTCGTGTACCCCGGCGAGTTCGCGGAGACCAAGCCGGTGATCCCCGTCCCCGCCTGGGACAAGCGGATGTGACTGAGGGCCGCCGGCCCCCGCCGCCCCGCGCTCCCGCATGAGCGCTGAGGTCATCCTGTCGAGCCTCGCCAATGGCGTCATGCTCGGCGGCCTCTACGCGCTCGTGGCGCTCGGGCTGACCCTCATCTTCGGCGTCATGAAGGTGATCAACTTCGCCCACGGCTCGCTCATGATGCTCTCGATGTACGCGAGCTTCTGGCTGGCCACGCGCGCGGGTCTGGACCCCTATCTCTCGCTCCTGGTGACCCTCCCCGCCGCCTTCGGCGTCGGCTACGCCATCCAGCGGGCCGTCATCGCGCCGGTGCTGCGGGCCCCCGAGCACAACCAGCTCCTGATGACGCTGGGGCTGGCGCTCTTCCTCGACAACCTCGCGCTGGTGGTATTCAGGGCCGACCCGCGCACGCTGCTCGTCGCCTATTCCCAGACGACGGTGCCGCTGGGGTCAATCCGCCTCAACCTCCCCCGCCTGCTGGCCTTCGCCGGCGCGCTCGTGATCTCGGGGCTCCTCTGGCTCTTCCTCAAGCGGACGGCTCTCGGCCGGGCGCTCCGGGCATCCGCCGAGGAGCGCGATGGGGCGGCGCTCTGCGGCATCCCCGTGGGGCGCGTCCACGCCACGGCCTTCGGCATCGGGACGGCCTGCGTGGCCGCGGCGGGCGCCATGGCCCTGCCCTTCTTCTACGTGTCGCCGGAGGTGGGGAACACCTTCGTCATCACCGCCTTCGTCGTGGTGGTGCTGGGGGGACTGGGCTCCTTCCCCGGTGCCCTGGTGGGCGGGCTCCTGGTGGGCGTGGTGGAGTCCCTCGGCGGGCTCTACGTCCACGGCTCGCTGGCCCAGATCGGGATCTTCGGCCTCTTCGTCGCCGTGCTGCTGATCCGGCCGGCGGGGCTCCTGGGGGCGCGCCATGCGTAGGACGGCCGCGGGGCTCGGGCTCCTGGTGGCCGCCGCGGCCGCCCCGCTCCTCGTCCGCTCCGAGTACGTCATCGGGACGCTCACCCTCATGTGCTTCTTCGCCTTCGTCGGTCAGGGCTGGAACATCCTCGGCGGCTACGCCGGCCAGTTCTCCTTCGGGCATGCCCTCTTCTTCGGGATCGGGGCCTACACCTCGAGCCTCTGCTTCCTCAAGGCGGGACTCACCCCGTGGGTCGGCATGTGGCTGGGCGCCGCCGCCGCCGTCCTGGTGGGCCTCGTCACGGGACACCTGTCGTTCCGCTACGGGCTCCGCGGCGCCTACTTCGCCCTCGTCATGCTGGCCGTCGCCGAGATCTTCCGCGTGGCCGCCACCAACTGGGATTATGTCGGTGGCTCCTTCGGCATCCTCGTGCCGCTCCAGGGACATGCGCCCCGGCTCTTCCAGTTCGGGGACAAGCGGCATTTCTACTACGTGATCCTCGCGATGCTGCTCGCGGTCACCTGGGGGGTGGCGCGACTCGAGCGCTCGCGCCTGGGCTACCAGATGATCGCCATCCGCGAGAACGAGGCCGCTGCCGATGCCCTCGGCATCGACCCCTACCGGGTGAAGCTCGCCGCCATGGCGCTGTCAGCCGCGATCACCGCGCTCGGCGGGGCATTCTACGCGCAGTACTTCTCCTATGTGGACCCCACCATCGGCTTCGGCCCGGGCAACTCCATCGAGATCCTCCTCCGGCCCATCATCGGCGGCGCCGGGACCCTCTGGGGCCCGCTCCTCGGCGCCGTGCTGCTGGGGCTCCTGGGTGAGTCCACGCGCGGCCTCGTCAGGAGCTACGCGGGCCTCCACCTCATGCTCTACGGCGTGATCCTCATGGGCGCGGTGGTGTTCCTCCCGCGCGGGGTGATGGGGGCGCTCCGGAGCCTGGGCGGGGGTGCCGGGGAGCGCGCCCGGGCATGATGCTCATCGACGTCCGCGCGCTGTCCCGACGCTTCGGCGGACTCCAGGCGCTCTCGGAGGTGAGCCTGTCGCTGGCGCGGGGGGAGATCCTCGGGCTCATCGGCCCCAACGGAGCCGGGAAGACGACCCTCTTCTCCGCGGTCACCGGCTTCCTGCGCCCGGACACCGGGAGCGTGTGGCTGGACGGGCAGGAGATCACGGGACTGCCGCCTCACGCGATCTGCCGGCGCGGGCTGGCTCGGACCTTCCAGCTCGTCCAGCCCTTCCCCGAGTTGACCGTGGCGGACAACGTCATGGTCGGCGCCTTCAACCGGACCCGTTCGGCTGCGGCGGCGCGGCGGCGGGCCCTCGAGGTGCTGGAGCTGACCGGCCTCGGCCCTCTGGCCCGGAGGCCCGCCCACGCGCTGTCGATCGGGCTCCGCAAGCGCCTCGAGCTGGCGCGGGCGCTGGCCACGGGGCCGCGCGCGCTGCTCCTGGACGAGGTGATGTCGGGGCTCACGCCCACCGAGGTCCGGGAGACCGCGGAGGTGATCCGCGGCATCCGGGACGGGGGCGTGGCCATCATCGTCATCGAGCACGTCATGGCGGCGGTGATGGAGCTGTCCGACCGGATCGCCGTCCTCCATCACGGCGAGCTGATCGCCACCGGGTCCCCCGCCGAGATCGCGCAGGACCGCCGCGTGATCGACGCCTATCTCGGCGAGCCCCTGACAGACTGGAACGCGTGACATGGCCGACCGCCCTCCCCTCGATCTCCTCATCAAGCGGGTGCGGGTCGTGCGCCCCCACCGACCCACGGTGGATCTCATGGACCTCGGGGTCCGCGACGGCCGCTTCGTCCGCATCGCGCCGGAGCTCCCGGCGTCCGAGGCGCAGCGGGTCTACGACGCCGACCACCTCCTCGGCTTCCCGGGCGTGGTGGATGCTCACACCCACGTGGGGATCTACGCGCCGCTCGGGGAGGACGCGGTGACCGAGAGCCGGGCGGCCGCTACTGGCGGCGTCACGACCATGCTCACCTATTTCCGCAGCGGCCAGTACTATCTCAACCGCGGTGGCCCGTACGCGGAGCTCTTCCCCGAGGTGCTCCGCCTGTCGCGGGACCGCTACTGGGCGGACTACGGCTACCACCTGGCGCCCATCGACGGCCGGCAGATCGGGGAGATGGAGGACCTCGCCACCGGGCACGGCGTGCCATCCTTCAAGATCTTCATGTTCTACGGCGGCCACGGGCTGCACGGCGCGGCAGACCGGGACGCCCAGCGGCGGTTCCTCATGATCGGCGAAGAGGACAGCTACGATCTCGCGCACTTCGAGTTCGTCATGCGCGCGGCGGCACGCGTGCAGCAGGCGCACCCGCACCTGGCCGAGCACGTGAGCGTGAGTCTGCACTGCGAGGTCGCCGACATCCTCAACGCCTATACGCGCCTGGCGCAGCGGGACGCCTCGCTCTCCGGGCTCAGGGCCTACAGTGCCGCCAGGCCGCCGCATGCCGAGGGGCTCGCGGTGTGGATCGCCGCCTACCTGGCGCACGAGACCGGGTGCCGGAACATCAATCTCCTGCACCTCTCCTCGCGCAAGGCGCTGGAAGCCGCGCTCCTGGTCCCGCAGGCCTTCCCGCAGGTCGAGGTCCGGCGCGAGGTCACGGTGGGGCACCTCCTGCTCGATACGGAGGCCCCCACGGGCGTGCGGGCCAAGGTCAACCCGCCGATCCGGGCCCGCGAGGACGTCGAGTTCCTGTGGGAGATGCTCCTCGCAGGCAAGGTGGACTGGATCGTGAGCGACCACGCCTGCTGCGCGACCGAGGCCAAGGTTGCCGCCGAGCGCCCCGACGACATCTGGCTGGCGAAGTCGGGCTTCGGCGGCACCGAGTACCTGCTCTCCGGCGTCTTCAGCGAGGGGAGCCGGCGCGGCATGGCCTACCACCACATGGCGGAGGTGCTCTCGTGGAACCCGGCCCGCCGCTTCGGGCTCGGCGGCAAGGGCGACATCGCCCCCGGCTACGATGCCGACCTGGCGCTCCTCGATCCGGCGCGGACCTTCACGGTGCGGGCCGCCGAGTCCGAGTCGGCGCAGGGCTACACGCCCTTCGAGGGTCAGGAGCTCAGGGGCCGGGTCCGCGCCACCTTCCTGCGCGGGCATCTGGTGTACGACAGGGGGACGATCGTGAGCCCGCCGGTGGGCCAGTACATCCCGCGCCCCTCGCCGGCGCCGGGCGGTGGCGCGCCGTGACCATCACGCGCGGCTCGACGGCGCTGCTCCTGCTGGATCTCCAGCGGGACTTCCTGGATCCGGGCGGCGTCTACGCGCGCCACGGCCTGCCCGTGGAGCGGCTGCGCGGGATCATCCCCGTCGTGGAGCGGGTGGCGCACGCGAGCCGCGCCGCGCATGTGCCGGTCTTCGCCTCCAGGTTCACCATCTACACCTCGCCCGGAGGCGCGCCGCTGGGGCTCGACCACATCGTCAAGGCGCGCCCGTTCCTCCTGCACGAGGGCTTTCGCCTGCGCGATCCGGGGCGCGAGCTCATCCCGGAGCTGCCGCCGCCGGACTACGAGCTGGACAAGCCCCGCTTCTCCGCCTTCCACGGCACGCCCCTGGAGGTGCTGCTGCGATCGCTGGGCATCGACACGGTCGTGCTGACGGGAATCGTGACCCACGGCGGCGTGGAGGCCACGGCGCGCGACGCCATGATCCGCGACTTCTCCGTGGTGATCCTCGAGGACTGCGTGGCGGCCTTCGACGAGGAGCTGCACCTGGCCTCGCTGCGCGGCCTGGGGATGTACCTCACCGTGATGGACTCTGCCGCGTACCTCCGCGCCCTCACGCCGCTCTCCCCTCACGACTCCTGATGCTCGAGCTCGAGGAGGTCAGCGTCTTCTACGGGGACCTCCAGGCGGTCCACGGCGTCTCCCTGGCCGTGAGGCCCGGCGAGATCGTCACCCTCGTCGGAGGCAACGGCGCCGGCAAGACCACCACGCTCCGCACGATCTCCGGGCTCCTGCACCCCCGCGGCGGCCGGATCCGCTTCGACGGCCGGCCGATCGACCGCCTGCCCCCGGACCGCATCGTCGAGCACGGCGTCGTCCAGGTCCCCGAGGGGCGCAAGCTCTTCCCGTCCCTCACCGTGCGGGAGAATCTCGAGCTCGGCGCCTACACCCGGCGGGCCCGGCCCGCGCGCGCCACGACGCTCGATGAGGTGCTGGGGCGCTTTCCCGTTCTCCGGGAGCGCGCCTCGCAGCTGGCCGGGACGCTGTCCGGCGGCGAGCAGCAGATGTGCGCCATCGGCCGCGCCCTCATGGCCCGCCCCGCGCTCCTCATGCTCGACGAGCCGTCGCTGGGGCTGGCGCCGAAGATCGTCCAGGAGGTGTTCCGCGTGATCCAGCAGATCCACGCCCTCGGCGTGACGGTGCTCCTGGTGGAGCAGAACGTCCGCCAGGCGCTGGCGGCGAGCCAGCGCGGCTACGTCCTCGAGAACGGGCGGATCGTGCTCGAGGGCTCCGGGCGCGATCTCCTCGCCAGCGAGGCCACCCAGAAGGCCTATCTCGGGCGCTGAGGTCCTTGTCGGGGGAGATGGCGCTGGTCTCGATCCTGTGGAGCTCGTTCGCGATGGTGGCGCTCGGGGAGATGGGCGACAAGACCCAGCTCGTCGCGCTGTCCCTCGCCGCTCGTTACCGACGCCCGTGGACCGTCATGCTCGGCATCCTGCTCGCCACGCTGGCCAACCACGCCCTGGCCTCCTCGGTCGGGGTGTGGGTGGCCGCGATGATTCCCGCAACGACGCTGGGATGGATCGTGGGCCTCGGCTTCATCGCCTTCGGGATCTGGGCCCTCTTCCCCGACTCGGCCCAGGAGCCCGGGGAGCGGGAGGGCTGGGGGCCGCTGATCACGACGACCGTGGTGTTCTTCATCGTCGAGATGGGCGACAAGACTCAGCTCGCCACGGTGGCGCTGGGTGCGCGCTTCCACTCGGTGCTGGCCGTCACGGCAGGGACCACCGCCGGCATGCTCGGAGCCGATGGCCTCGCGGTCTGGGCCGGCAGCCGGCTTGGCTCGCTCCTGCCCATGCGGCGCCTGCGATGGGCCGCCGCTGCCCTGTTCATCGCCTTCGGCCTCGCCGCCCTGGCGGGTGTCCTCGTCTGAGCGCTTATCCCCTGGCTACCCACATGTCGTGGATAACTTTCGAGACTGCCACCTCATGTGGTGCCCATCCAGCAGGGCAGCGAGAAAGTCACATGTTGACAAGGGTTTAAGTATGGTCTAGAGTATCAACGGCCGAAAAACCCCAATCCGACACGCTGGCCCCACAGAGCTGGAGGGGTGGATGATCACGGTTCCCGCGCACCGGGTGAAGCAGTTCGGGGTGGAGTTCTTCCAGGCGTCCTTCTCCGCCAAGGACATCGACCGCCTCGTGAAGTTCGAGGTCCTCGGCTACGCCGGCGCCGAGGCGCCGAAGCCCTCGAAGCGCGTGAACCGGGCCCGCGTGAACTGGGAGATGCTCGAGAAGCGGATCGGGGAGAGCGAGAGCGCCTACCAGCGCCCGGTGATCCGCCGCAAGATCGACGAGCTGGTCGCCTACTACCGCGACTGCAAGGAAGCGGGCACGCTGCCGGCCATTCCCGGCGCCGTCATCATCACCTCCGAGAAGCGCTTCACGTTCACCCCCATGGCCAGCCAGCACGATCTGGGGCTGCTCCAGATCCCCGAGGAGCATGGCGTGCTCCGCGTGCTCGACGGCCAGCACCGGCTCCTGGCGCTGCACGCCCTCACCCAGGCGGGGGAGAACCTGGGTATCGAGGTCCCCGCGGTGCTCTTCGACCGGCTGGACGCGCGCCAGATCGTCGAGCTGTTCGTGACGATCAACGCCAAGCACACGCGCCTCAACCCGTCCCACATCGTGAGCCTGGCGGGGCGCAAGCTCTACCCCGACCCGAACCAGGCGCTGGCCCACGACGTGATCCGTTCCCTGAACGAGGATGACACCTCCCCGCTGGCCGGCGAGATCAAGATGCTCGGCACGGGGCGTGGCCGGGTCTCGCAGGCGCCGCTGGCCGAGGAGATCGTGGAGTTCCTCGAGACGGTGGAGAAGATCGGCGGCGCGGGCCGCATGAACGAGCTGCGCCAGGGCGCCAAGCGCTTCTTCCTCAACTACGTGAAGGCCGTGGCGGGCATCTTCCCCGCCGCCTGGGCGGGGCGGAAGTACTCCATCAAGACGGGCGCCGCGCTGCGGGCCTTCATCCGCGTGGCCCCCGACGTGATGGCGCGGGCCCGCGAGCTCAAGAAGGACGCCTTCGACTTCAACGCCATCCGGGAGGCGGTGAGGCCGTGGGGCGACCGTCTCAAGGACCGGCGCTTCGAGACCGAGGGGGAATGGAAGAGCAAGCTGGCCGGCGGCACGCGCGGCACCGTCGAAGCGCTCACCCGCGAGCTGCGCGAGGCGCTCCGGTCCTAGCCCGCCCCTAGCCTGCTCCCCCGGGCTCGGGCCAGGGGAAGTTCGCCTCGAGGATCTCGAACTCCTTCCTGCCGCCCGGCAGCTGGGCCACGACGCGGGCCCCGACGCTCTTACCGATGAGCGTGCGGGCCAGCGGGGCCAGGACCGAGATGCGGCCGCGGATCGGGTCGGCCTCGTCGGAGCCGACGATCTGGTAGCAGACCTCCTTACCGTCCCCATCCTCGAGCCGCACCGTCGAGCCGAAGGTGACGCGGTCGCCGGACGTGGGCGGCTCGATCACCTCGGCGGCGCCGAGCTTGCCCTCCAGATCGTTGATCCGCGCCTCGACGAAGCTCTGCCGCTCCCGCGCGGCGTGGTACTCGGCGTTCTCCGACAGGTCGCCGTGGGCGCGGGCCTCGGCGATGGCCCGCGTGATGGCGGGGCGCTCGAGCCGCTTGAGCCGCTCGAGCTCGTCCTTCATCCGCTCGTGGCCCGCCCGGGTCATGGGAGTGCGCTGGACAGCCATGGCCCGATATCTTACGACAGCCTCGCGGGCGGGTCGAGCGCTCGCACGCGTGCATCTCGCTGCGGTACACTGACGGCCTATGACTCGACTCGGCGCGCCGCTCCTGTGCTGCGGGCTTCTCCTCGCCGCGCTCACCGGAGCAGGCCGATCGGGCGCCCAGCCCCCGGTGCGGCCCCAGGGAGCGCCCGGGGCCGCCAAGCCGCTCCCCGTCACCGTGGCGCGCGCGGAGGCGCGCCCCGTCCAGCGCTCGGTGGAGACCGTCGGCAGCCTGTTGCCGTGGCAGGACGTGGTGGTCAAGACGGAGCAGCCGGGGACCGTCGCCCGCCTCTTCGCCGACCTCGGGGATGCGGTGGGGCGCGGCAAGGTGCTCGCCGAATACGACGCGCGCGAGTTCCAGTTCGCCGTCGAGCAGGCCGAGGCCGATCTGCTCTCCGCGCGCCAGTCGTTCGCCCGCGCGCGCACGACGGTCGGGGCCAGTGAGGCGGCGCTCCGGCGGGTCAAGGACAATCTCTCCGCCCTCGAGGCCGAGGTGGCGCGCAACCAGTCGCAGCTGGAGTGGGCCAAGTCGGAGCTCGCGCGAAGCCAGGAGCTCTTCGCCAAGCAGCTCATCGCGGCGCGCGACGTGGACAACGCCCGCAACCAGCACAACGTGGCCGCCGCCCAGCTGGCGCTGGCCGTCAACGCGCGCAGCCAGCATCCGGACCAGGTGAGGATCGCCGAAGCCCAGCTCGAGGCCGACCACGCCGGCCTCCGGGTGGCCGAGGCCGAGGTGGCGCGCCGCGAGGCGAGCCTCGGCATCGCGAAGAAGCGTCTCGGCGACACGACGATCCGCGCGCCCATCGCCGGCGTCATCGCCAAGCGCCACCTCAATGCCGGCGAGTACGTGAAGGAGAACACGGCGGTCTTCACCGTGGTGGCGCTCGACCCGCTCAAGTACACGGGCACGGTGTCGGAGCGCTTCGCCCCCGACCTGCGCGTGGGCCAGCGGATCGCGCTCTCGGTGGAGGCCTACCCCGGGAAGACCTTTCCCGGCCAGGTGACGCGGCTGTCGCCCGCCGTGGAAGTGCAGACGCGCAGCCTCGCCCTCGAGGGGCGCGTCGCGAACGCCGACGGCCGGCTCCGTCCGGGCTTCTTCGCGAAGGGCGTCGTCCTCACCCGGACGGACGCCGCGGTGGCCTTCGTCCCCGCCGAGGCGGTGGTCTACTTCGTCGGCATCAGCAAGGTCTTCGTGGTCGTCGGCAGCAAGGTGGAGGAGCGCCTGGTCAAGACCGGGGCCCGCCAGGGTGCGCTCGTCGAGATCGTGGAGGGCGTGCGGGTGGGGGACACCGTCGCGACGACCAATCTCGCCCAGCTCTTCAACGGCGCCCCGGTGACGCTCGTGGACGACAGGATCCGCCGGTAGTGGGCTTCCTCGAGGTCTTCGTCCGCCGGCCCGTCCTGACGACCATGGTCATCGCCACCATGGTCGTCCTCGGGCTCGCCTCCTTCGCCCAGCTCGGCGTGGACATCTTTCCCAAGATTGATCTGCCCACCATCACGATCACGACGCGGCTGCCAGGCGCCTCCCCCGAGGAGATCGAGAGCCAGATCACCAAGCCGATCGAGGAGGTCATCAACACGATCAGCGGGCTCGACGAGCTCCGCTCCTCCACCATCGAGGGACAGTCCCAGGTCTTCGCGACCTTCGTGCTCGAGCGGAGCGTCCAGGAGGCTGCCAACGACGTCCGCGAGAAGGTGGGCACGATCCTGGGGCGCCTGCCGGCCGGGACCGAGTCGCCCATCGTCGAGAAGGTGGACCCGGACTCCGCGCCGGTGCTGGCGCTCGTGGTCTCCGGGCAGCGCTCGGCGCGCGAGATCACCGAGATCGCCGACAAGCGCGTCAAGCGCGCGCTCGAGACGGTGAAGGACGTGGGCGCCATCACGCTCGTTGGCGACCGCAAGCGGGAGATCCAGATCCGCGTGGATCCGGACAAGCTCACAGCCTTCACCCTGTCGATCCAGCAGATCAGGGAGGGCCTCCTCCGCCAGAACGTGGAGATCCCGGGCGGCCGGCTGACGGCCGGGACGAGCGAGGAAGGGCTGCGCACGCTCGGGCGCATCGAGTCCGTGGAGGCCTTCAACGACCTCATCGTCGCCGACTTCAAGGGCAGCCCGGTCCGGGTCCGGGACGTGGCCAGCGTGGTGGACGGCGAGGAGGAGCCGCGGACCCTGTCGCGGCTGAACGGGGAAAACGCCGTCTCCCTGCTCATCCGGAAGCAGTCGGGGACCAACACGGTGGCGGTGGTCGAGGCCGTCAAGCGGCGGCTCCAGGAGGTCCAGAAGGGGCTCCCCCAGGACATCAAGTTCGAGGTGGTCCGGGATCTGTCGAAGTTCATCAAGCGCTCCTTCGAGGAGGTCCAGGACCACCTCCTGCTGGGCGGGCTCCTCGCGAGCCTCATCGTGGCCGCCTTCATCGGCAGGCTCACGTGGTGGGAGCGCACGGTGCTCGCCGCCATCGTCGCCGCCGTGGCCACGGCATTCCTCCAGGGCACCCCCGGGCTGCTCATCACGGTGACGGGCCTGGCCATCGTGGCCACCATGATCTTCTTCCTGTCGGTGCGGAAGCTCCGCCCGGCCTTCGTGGCCGCGGTGGCCATCCCCACCTCGATCATCGCCACCTTCACCGCCATGCGCGTGGCCGGCTTCACGCTCAACAACCTCACGATGCTCGGCCTGTCGCTCTCCACCGGCATCGTGATCGACGACGCGATCATCGTGCTCGAGAACATCTTCCGGCACACGGAGGAGGAGCGGCGGCCGCCCTTCGAGGCGGCCATCACGGGGACCCGGGAGATCTCCCTCGCCGTCACGACCACCACGATCTCCCTCGTGGTGATCTTCCTGCCCGTGGCCTTCATGGGCGGGCTCGTCGGGAAGTTCTGGAATTCCTTCGGGCTCACCACCACCTTCGCCATCCTGACGTCGCTGGTGGTCGCCTTCACGCTCACGCCCATGCTCGCCGCCCGCGTGCTGGCGGCGGGCGCGAGCCACGACGGCCACGGGCCCGCGCACGCGCAGCCGCCCGGGGCCGGCCCGGCCTCGAAGGCGGCCGGCTTCTACCGCGCCATGGAGACGGCCTACGAGACCGCGCTGGGCTGGTGTCTCGGCCACCGCGCCCTCTGCCTGCTCGCCGGCGGGACGATCCTCGTGGGCGGTTACTTCCTCCTCATTCACTCGAAACTCGATTTCGTCGTGGACGACGACATGAGCGAGTTCGAGGTGGTGGCCGAGGCCCCGTCGGGTTCGTCCATCGCCCGGAGCGCCGAGGTCAGCCGGGCCATGGAGGCGGAGATCCGGAAGGTGCCCGAGGTCGTCACGCTGTTCACCACCATCGGCGTGCGGGGGCAGCACCAGTCCAACGTCACCGACATCTCGATCTACGTGGGGCTCCAGCACCTGTCGGAGCGCCGCCGCTCGCAGATCGACCTCATGCAGGACGTGCGGCGACGCCTGGCCGCCTTCCCCGGTCTGCGGATCAGCGTCCAGAACATCAGCCTGATCGGCGGCGGCGGCTTCCGCCAGACCCCCTTCAACCTGATCCTCCGCGGGCCCGACCTGGCCGGGCTCGAGCGGCAGGCGGCGGGGGTGATCGCCGCCCTCAAGACCAGGCCCGGCTTCGTGGACCTCGACACCGCGCAGGCCCTCCGCCAGCCCGAGGTGCAGGTGACGATCGACCGGCAGAAGGCCTCCGACCTCGGCGTGCGGGTGGACACCGTGGCGGCGACGCTGCGCACGCTGGTCGGCGGTGAGAAGGTGGGCTTCTACCGGGAGGCCGGCGAGCAGTACGACATCCGCCTGCGCCTGGCCGAGGACTACCGCAAGGACGCCGCCGGACTGCCGACCCTCATGGTCCCCGGCAGCGCGGGGTCACTCGTGAAGCTGTCGAACGTCACCACCCTGGGCGCGGGGATGAGCCCGGGGCAGATCGAGCGCTACGCCCAGGAGCGCTCGATCACCATCATCTCCAACCTGTACGACAAGCCTCTGGCCGACGCCTACAAGGACGCCTACGCCGCCGTGGCCGCCCAGCGGATGCCCTCCGAGTACGGCATCCAGACCTCCGGGCGCGGCAAGCTCCTGCAGGAATCCATCCAGAATTTCTTCATCGCCTTCGTGCTGTCGCTGGCGTTCATCTACATCGTGCTGGCTGCCCAGTTCGAGTCCTTCGTGCACCCGCTGACGATCATGGTGTCCATGTTCCTCGCGATCCCCTTCGGGGTCCTGACCCTCATGATCGTCGGCAAGACGCTCAACATCTACTCGATCATGGGGCTGTTTCTCCTGATGGGCGTGGTGAAGAAGAACGCGATCCTGCAGGTGGACTACACCAACGTGCTGCGCGAGCGCGGGCTCCCGCGCGCCGAGGCGCAGCTGCAGGCCGACCGCGCGCGGCTCCGCCCCATCCTCATGACGACGCTCGCGATCATGGCCGGCATGCTGCCCGTGGCGCTCGGCCGGGGCGACGGCGCGGCTTCCCGCGCCTCGCTGGCCACGGTCGTGGTGGGCGGCCAGGCGCTCTGCCTGATCGTGACGCTCCTGATGACCCCGGTGATCTACTCGACCTTCGACGACCTGCGCGGAAAGCGGGCCTTCTCGTGGGTGCGCTTCCCGCGGTGGAAGGCGTTGCTGGCCGGGCGTCTGGCGTGGGGATCGAGCCGAACTTCGCCGGGCACGGTCAGGCGGTGATCTCGTCGCTCCGCCTGACCTCGGCCAGGAAGCCGCTGAGGCTGCCGAGATGGGTCCGGTGGACCACGTCGTGCGGGATCATGACCCCGTCGGGCCCCCGGACCGCCATGGCCGCCGTGGCGTCCGACAGGATCGTGGCCTTGAAGCCCCGATGCGCCGCCTGGCGCGTGGTGGTGTCGCAGCACATCTGGGTCATGAAGCCCGACACGATGACGTGCTCGACGCCGCGCTGCCGGAGCTCCTGCTCCAGCGGCGTGCCCGTGAAGGCGCCGGGCAAGTGCTTCTGGATCACGGGCTCCCCCGGCCCGGGCGTCACGGACGGGTGGATCGCCAGTCCGGGGCTGCCGGGCGCGAAGATGGCGGCGCCGGGCTTGCGGCTCTCGTGGACGATGTGGAAGACAGGGACGCCGCGGCCCCGGGCCCAGCGGAGCAGCTGCGCGATGCGCTGGACCGCCGCGGGCCCGTCGGGCAGCGGGAGCTTGCCGAGCGGGAAGAAGTATTCCTGCTGCGCGTCGATCACGAGGAGAGCACTCCGCTCCATCGAGATCCCTCCTAGCGCCGCGGGCTCGCCACCTGGCCGCTGACCTGGATGTTCGCCGCGGCCTGGAGCCCCTTGACCCAGCTCTCCCACGCCTGCGTCCGCTTCTGCTCGAGCACCTGTCGGCCGAGCTCGGGGCGCTCGGCCTCGAAGCCCTGGGGGTCCGGCGCCGCCCGCTCGAGGGTCTTCACGACATACACGGCCGTCGGCGTCCGCACAGGCTCGGCCAGCTGCCCCGCGGGGGTCTGGAGCGTCGCCAGCAACACCGGCGGGGGCAGCCCCGCGCCGCCCTTGGGCGGCTCGGTGCGAGAGAAGAGCGGCGTCTCGCCGGTGGAGAAGCCGTCACGCCTGGCCAGGGGCGCCAGGTCGCCGGCCTTGGCCGCCGTCGCCAGCGCCCGGGCGCGCTCCAGGGCGAGGGCCTCGGCCCGCTCGCGCTTGATGGCCTCCACGATCTGCAGCCGGATGTCGCCGAGGGGGGGCACCCCCGCGGCGAGCGACTCCACCACCTTCACGATGGCAAAGCCGCCGGCAGTCTTCATGGGGGTGGACACGCCGCCGGGGGCCAGGGAGAAGATCGCCTCCTCCAGCGTCTCGTCTCGCCCGATGCCCTCGAGCCCGTCCCCCCGCGCGATGGTCGCCTCGCGGGCCTCGAAGCCCAGCCGGCGCGCCTCGGCGGTGAAGTCCTTCGTGCTGGCAAGCGGAGTCCGGCTGTCCTCGGCCCGGGCTTGGGCGCCCTTCTCGCTCCGCTCGGCGAGGAGCTTCTCCTTGATCCGCGCCGCGGCCTCCGCGAAGGGCTGGCGGCCGCCCTCCTGGATGTCCATCACCTTGATGGCGTGGTAGCCGAACGGGGTGCGCACGGGCTCGGGAGAGACCTCGCCCTTCTTCAGCGCGAAGACCGCCTGCTCGAACTGGGGCACCACCTCGCCCGGCCCGACCAGGCCGAGGTCGCCGCCCCGGGCGGCCGTCGCCGGGTCCTCGGAGGTCTCACGGGCGAGCTTGGCGAAGTCCTCGCCGGCACGAGCCCGCCGGATCACCTCGGCGACCTTCGCCCGCGACTTGCCCTCAGCCTCGCTGCCGCCCGTGGGCGGCACGCGGACCAGGACATGGGAGGCCTGCGCGCGGCGGGGTGTGTCGAACTCCGCCCCGTGCTCCTTGTAGTACGCCTCGGCGTCGGCGTCGGTGACGGGCTGGGCGAAGGCCTTGGTGCTCAGCACCGCGTACTGGATCCGCCGACGCTCCGGCCGGGTGAACTGCGCCTGGTGGCTCTTGAGGTACGGCTCGACGTCGGCGTCCGGCACCGTCACCTGGGCCATGAGGGGCGGAACCTCGAGGGCGGCCCACGCGGCGCGCACCTTCTCGCGCCGGAAGCCGTAGGCCTGCCGCAGCTCGTCGTCCGAGACGCGGATGCCGTCCTTGACGAGGACCTCCATCTTGCGCCGCTGGACCGCCCGTTTCTGGCCGGCGTAGAACTCGTTGGGGTCGATCCGGTTCCGCTTGAGGACCTCCTGGTAGCGCTGCTGGGAGAAGCGGCCGTCCTCCTGGAACTCGGGGACCTTCCACAGGTGGGCGCTGACTTCCTCGTGGGTGACGCCCAGGCCCTCGCGCTCGGCCTGCTGCACGATGAGCGCGTCCTGCACCAGGGCGTCGATCACCTGCTGCGAGATGCCCAGCCGCTCCGCCAGCTCCGGCGTGAGCCGCTCCTTGTACATCTGGCGGTAGAACTCCAGGTAGCCCTGGTAGGCCCGCCGGTAGCGCTCGGCCGGGATCTCCTCGCCGTTGACGGTGGCGACGGCGGTGCCGCCGGGCCCGCTCGGGCCGGAGAAGGAGCTGGCCCCGAAGTACACGACGGAGGTGGCGACGAAGGCCACGATGACGAACAGGAGGACGAACTTCAGCCCCCTGAAGTAATCCCGCATGGTGCTGATCACTGACGCGACCTCCCGGAGAAGCTCGGAGTGATTGGGTCCCGTCCTCCTAGCCTACCACAGCGGTTCGCGGCCACTCGCCTTCAGGTCCGGAGACAGCGCGCCGGGCGGGACGGGGGGGCCTCCCCGCGGAACACGCTGAGTCGCGACCCGCGCCCCGTCTCGGAAGGGGCCACGAGAGCGAGGTCTGCGGCTTCGGCATCACGCAGAAGCCACGGTTCCACGGGGAGACCCCCCCGCCCCGCCCTCCCCGGACGCCCCCGCTCGCGAAGAGTCCGGGTCAGCGCGCGAGGGCGAAGTAGACGACGAACGCGGCCGAGGCGACGTACATCATGGGATGCACCTGCCGGCCCCGCCCCCGGCAGAGCTTGATGAAGCAGTAGGCGACGAAGCCGGCGCCGATCCCGTTGGTGATGGAGTAGGTGAAGGGCATCACGGTGAGCGCCCCGCGCGCCTGCAGCCACAGCGTGAGGAGCAGCCCCGCGACGGCCACGGCCACGGGCGCCGCGGTCAGCTGGCCCAGCGTCACCGGCACGCCCGGCGGTCCCGGCTTGACGATCCCGGCCGAGACGAGCCCGATGAAGAGGATGAACAGGCCGATGCCAGCGCCGATGGCCTGCTTGAGCGCCAGCGGGATGGCGTTCATGATCGCCTCGCGGAAGCCCGTGAGCACCAGCACGGTGATGACGAGCCCCTCGAGGAAGACCACGCCCATGGCCCCCTGCCAGGAGAGCTTCATCCCCGCCATGAGCTGGAAAGCCACCACCGCGTTGAGCCCCATGCCGGAGGCCAGCGCCAGCGGGTAGTGGCTCCAGAGCCCCATGGCGATGGTGAGCACCCCGGCCACGAGACAGGTGGCCGCCTGGGTCGCAGCGAAGGGCGCGCCCTTGCCCTCGAGCCCCGGCACGCCGGCGAAGGAGAGGATGGCCGGGTTCACGAAGATGATGTAGGCCATGACCATGAACGTGGTGAGCCCCGCCCGCGTCTCCCGACCGGCCGTCGTCCCTCGCGCCGACAGCCCGAAGTAGTCGTCGAGCACGTCTCAGTCCCCCTCGGCTGATGGCTCCCGTTCCCGGATCTGCGGGGGCGTCACGCCCTCCTCCGGGACAACCCGGCGGCCCACCGTGATGAAGCCGGTGTGGGCGACCATGCGGTGAAAGGGGCGCACGGACATGTTCTCGATGTTCCACGGGCGGAACAGCGTCTCGAAGGTCTCCACGAGGGCGTAGCCCGGGTGCCGCCGGAGCGCCTCGCTCGTCTCCCGGGCCTGGATGATGGTCGGCACGTACGAGAGAAAGATTCCGCCGGAACGGAGCCGCTGCGCCACCGGCTCCACGAGTCGCCACGGCTCGGGCAGGTCGAAGACCACGCGGTCCACCGGCTCCTCCTCGGCGAGCCCCTCCTCGACCGGCTGGAGCCGCACGGTCAGGGTGGTGACCTCCCCCGCGCGCATGTGGATGTTGGCCAGCGCTCGCCGCGCGAAGTCCTCGCGCTGCTCGTAGCTGATCACGCGCCCCCCGGGCCCCACCGCCCGGAGCAGCGCCAGTGTGAGCGCGCCCGAGCCCATCCCCGCCTCCAGCACGCGCGCGCCGGGAAAGATGTCGGCCCAGAAGATCACCATGGCCAGGTCCTTGGGGTAGATGACCTGGGCTCCGCGGGGCATGTCGAGCACGTACTCCGCCAGCGTCGGCCGCAGCGCGAGGTAGCGCGTCCCCCGGGAGGTGCGGACCCAGGAGCCGTCGGGGTGGCCGATGATGGTGTCGTGCGGGATGAAGCCGCGATCGGAGTGGAAGGTGTCGCCCTTGCGCAGGAGAAAGAGGTGGCGGCGCCCGCGCTGGTCGATCAGGAGCGCCTGCTCGCCGTCCTCGAAGTCGGGAAGTTCGGGCATGGAGCTAGCGGCGGCCCGGCTCGGGCAGGGCCAGGGCCACGAAGAAGCCCGCCAGTGGCAAGAGGGCCGAGATCCACAGCGCCGCCGCAAGCCCCCACTGGTCCGCCACCCAGCCCAGGGCGCTCGCCCCGAGGCCTCCCGCCCCGATGGCAAAGCCCACGACGAGCCCCGAGGCCATGCCGGGACTGCGCGGGAGGTAGGCCTGCCCCAGCACAACCGAGACGGTGAAGGTCGAGACCAGGACGAAGCCCAGCGCCCCGAGCAGGACGAAGACGAGGACCCCCTCGACGAAGAGCACCCCGGCCCCGAGGGGCGCGGCCATCAGGAAGACGCTCACGACGTAGCGCCGCACGCCCACCCGGTCGGCGACGGGCCCGGCGCAGAGCGTGCCCAGCGCGCCGGCCCCCAGGAAGATGGCGAGCATGGTGCCCACCATCCGCGGATCGCCGTGGAGCACGTCGAGATAGTAGAAGGGCATGAACGTCGTGAAGCCGAGCTGCGTCCACGAGCGGATCGCGACCATCAGGATCAGCAGGCTCATGGCTCCCAGCATGGTCCGCGTCCCGGCGGCGGCCGCGCCGGGTGCGCTGGCGGCCGGCGCCGGAACCGACAGCATCGGCAGCACGGCCACGAGCAGGGCTGCCACGAGGAAGCCCGGGATCAGCATCCCGAGCGTGCCGGGCATCCCGAAGCCCGTCAGCAGCGCCGTCACCAGCGGCGGCCCGGCGGCGATCCCGATGTTCCCACCCGTGGAGAAGATCGACACGCCGGTGGCCTTGCGGTCTCCGGCCACGACCGTCGCCGTGCGGTAACCCTCGGGATGGTAGGCTGCCACGCCGAAGCCGGTGATGATCACGAGGCCGACCACGACGCCGTAGGAGGGCGCCAGTCCGGTCAGCCCGAGCCCCACGGCCGAGAGGAGCACCGACACGGGCAGAAGCCAGCGTCGCCGGCTCCGGTCGGCGAGGTGCCCGAAGAGGGGCTGGATCAGTGACGAGGTGATGTTGGCCGCGAGCACGATGACCCCCGTGGCCGTGTACGAGAGGTCGAGCGCCGACCTGAGGAAGGGCAGGATGGCCGGCAGCGATCCCTGGTTGACGTCGATCACCATGTGGCCGAGACCGAGCAGCCCCAGCAGACGCATGTTCGGCCGGACCCGCTCGCCGGCGGCCGTGACGACAGAGGCAGTCAGAGGCACGGCCGGAGCGGCCGGGTCCGGGGTCATGGCCCTATGCTACACTACCCGCGCGGTGAAGGTCACCGAGCTCGGCCACGTCGCCCTCTTCGTTCGCGATCTCGAGGCGGCGCTCCACTTCTACCGCGACCTCCTCGGCCTGCGCGAGACCGGACGCGGCAAGGGCGGGCGCATCGCCTTCCTGTCCGCCGGCGCGCGCCCTCATGACATCGCCCTCGAGGTCGCCCGCGGCGCGGGGGCGCCGCTCCCTCGGGGCGCGCCCGGTCTCTACCACATCGCCTTCCGGGTGGGCCGGAGCCCGGACGACCTCGCGGCGGCGCGGCGCGAGGTGGAGAGGCAGGGCCTGGTGCCATTCGGCGAGATGGCGGGGGCCGCGCCATCCTTCTGCGTGAAGGACCCGGACGGCAACGACATCGAGCTCTACGTGGACCCCGCCGGCTGACGCACGCGCCACATCGTCGCGGCCCCCAGCACGAGCGCCAGCGCCACGAAGCCGAAGCCCCCGAGGTAGCTGCCCGTGGCGTCGTAGATGGCGCCACCGGCCCACGCTCCGATCGCCTCGCCCGGTCCCACCGCGAGAGACATCCACCCGTAGATGGTCGCAAAGGTGGGCCCCGCGAAGATGTCCGCCGTCCGCGCCGAGGCGACGATGCCCGAGGAGCCCTGGGCGACGCCGTAGAGGAGGACATAGCCGAGGAGCCACCCCCGCCAGCCCTGCCAGCCCAGCGCGGCGAGGCAGGCGATCCCGCCCACCGCGCTCGCATAGGTGATCGAGAGCGTCTGGGCGCGGCCGATCCGGTCCGCGAGCCACCCGGTGCAGAGCCGCCCGCCGAGGCTCACGAGGCTCACGCTGCCCAGGGCGGCGGCTGCCTGCGCCGGCTCCACGCCGGCCCCGATGGCGAAGGCCACCATGTGGACGTTCATGAGCGGGAAGGCCATGGCCGAGAGCCCGCGTGAGGCCACGAGGTTCCAGAAGGCGGCCGTCCGCGCCGCTCGTGCGAGTGTCCAGCCGGCCGGCTCCGTCGGGACTGCCGCGGCAGGAGCCGCGGCGGCCGGCGCGGGCCCGGGGAGCCGCTGGAGGAGGTTGGCAGGGGCGATCACCGCGAGGAGGAGGGCCGCCCAGACCAGCAGCACGCCGCGCCAGTCCACCAGCGCCACGAGGGTTTGGGCCAGCGGGATGAAGGCGAAGGCGCCGAGCCCCGTGCCGAGATCCACGAGCGCGATGGCCTGGCCGCGCGCCCGCGGATACCACAGGGCCGCGACCGTCATGTTGGCCTGGCTGCCGAGGCCCGACAGGCCGAGGCCGCCCAGCACGCCGTAGGTGAGCGTCAGCGCGCCGAGGCTGCCGGCCCGGCTGGCCAGGACAAGCCCGCAGGCCGCGACCACCGCGCAGGCCGGGAAGAAGCGCCGCGGGCCGAGCCGGTCGAGCCCCCAGCCGACCAGGGGCCCCGTGAAGCCCCCGAGCAGGAGCGCCACGGACTGCACGCCGGCGACATCGCGGCGCGGGGCGGCGAACTCGGTGACCAGGGGCAGGTAGAGGACCGCGAAGGCCATGACGATGCCGTTCTGCACCGCCAGGGTGAGCGCGGCGATGCCGAGCGCCCGTCGCCCGCCGGTCACGCCGTCGTCAACGGACCTCGCGGAATGTCGGGATCGCGTGGCGGCGGGGGCCGGCGGTGGTGGGTTCCACGAGCTTCATCACGCGAAGAACGGAACCAGCGCGAGCGCCGCGCCCCCGGCCACCACCGAGGCGATCTGGCCGGCCGTGTTGGCGCCGGCCGCGTGCATGATCAGGTGGTTCCTCGGGTTGGCCTCGAGGCCCACCTTCTGGACGACCCGCGCGCACATGGGAAACGCCGAGATCCCGGCCGCCCCGATCAGGGGATTGATCCGCTTGCCGGAGGCCACGTACATCAGCTTGCCCAGGAGCAGCCCGGCGGCGGTGCCGACGGCGAAGGCCACGACCCCCATGGCGTAGATCATGATCGTTTCCGGCCGCAGGAAGTCCCGGGCCGCCATCATGCCTCCCACCGTGAGCCCGAGCAGAATCGTCACGATGTTGGCCATCTCGTTCTGCGCCGCCTGGGAGAGCCGCTCGAGCACGCCCGCCTCCCGCAGGAGGTTGCCGAACATGAGGGTGCCGATGAGCGGAGTGGCCTTCGGCGCGACGAGACCCACCACGAGGATGGTCGCGATGGGGAACACGACGCGAGCGCGCCGGGACACTGTCCGGGCCCGGGCGGGCATCGCGAGCCGCCGCTCGGTCTCCGTGGTGAGCGCCCGCATGATGGGGGGCTGGATGATGGGCACCAGGGCCATGTAGGAGTAGGCCGCCACCACGATGGAGGCCGTGTACTTGGAGCCGAGGATGGTGGCCACGTAGATGGACGTCGGGCCATCCGCCGAGCCGATGATGCCGATGGACACCGCGTCCTTGAAGCTGAAGTCGAACAGGCGCAGGCCCCCGTCGCCCAGGAAGTACGCCAGGAAGAAGGTGCCGAAGATCCCGAACTGGGCGGCCGCGCCCAGGAAGACCGTGTACGGCCGCTCCAGCAGGGAGCCGAAATCGATCATGGCGCCCACCCCGATGAAGATCAGGAGCGGGAACAGCTCGGTGTCGATCCCGGCGGTCTTCAGCACGGCGAGGAAGCCGCCGGCCTCCGCGACGCCGCCCAGGGGGATGTTCGCCAGGATGACGCCGGTCCCGATGGGAACGAGGAGCACCGGCTCGACCTGCCTGGCGATGCCCAGATAGACGAGGAGGCCGCCGAGCCCGAGCATGATGGCGGCCTGCCAGGTCAGGGCGAAGACACCCAGCAACTCTCCCTCAGGCATTCCTCGCCCCGGTCGGGCGGGCGCTCCGAGGTGCCGGCCGTCCTTCGTCGCGGGCGCCGGCCGGCTCCGGCCCGAACCAGCGGTTGAGGGCGCTCATCGCCAGCACGAGGAGGCCCAGCGTGGCGAAGACGATCCCCATGCCAGCCAGGACGAACCAGGTGGCATTGCGCACGAGGCGTTCCCGGGACTACCCCTCGATGACGGCCAGCGGATCCCCGGCCTCGACGGTCTGGCCGGGAGACACGTGGACCGCCGTGACCGTGCCGGCCACGGGGGCCACGATCGGCAGCTCCATCTTCAAGGCCTCCATGATGCAGATGCGGTCGCCCTCGGCGAGCGGCTTGCCCGCCTCGGCGTACACCCGAAGGATCTTGCCCGGCGCAGGTGCCTCCACGATCTCCTCAGCCACTCCGTCGTCGCTCCTCTGTCTGGTGTTCGGCGTTGACCCCGGCCCGCCTTTTCAGGCGCGCCACGTTACCACGCGCCGGCCGAGCCAGTCAAACTCGACGCCGTCGCCCTCGGCGCCGTCGCCATGGTATTCTGGCCCAGCCCCGGGCCGGCGCCGCGCGTGAGCGGGCCTGCGAGCGGGGACGCGACGGCAATCCTTCCGCCTCGGGCTCACCCCCCCGGACCCGGATGGCAGCCGCTCTTCAAGAGGAGGGGCGACGACATGCACTTCGAGCTGTCCGACGAGCTCAGAGCCCTCGCGCAGGTGGCCCGGGAGTTCGCCGCCGAGAGGATCACACCCTTCGTCCAGCAGTGGGACGCCGAGCACTACTTCCCCTACCGGGAAGTCGTCAAGCCCATGGCGGAGCTCGGCTTCCTGGGGACGGTGATCCCCGAGGAGTACGGCGGCAACAGCATGGGCTGGCTCGCGACCATGATCGTCACCGAGGAGATCGCGCGGGCCTGCAGCTCCCTCCGGGTCCAGATCAACATGGAGACGGTGGGCTGCGCCTTTCCCATCCTCCGGTACGGCGCCGAGGAGCTCAAGCGGAAGTACATCCCCAGGCTGGTCAGCGCGGAGTACCTGGGGGGCTTCGCCATCACCGAGCCCACCGCGGGCTCCGACGTCATGGGCATGAAGTCCACCGCCGAGGACCGCGGAGACCACTGGCTCCTGAACGGATCGAAGACGTGGATCTCCAACGCGACGCTCGCCGACGTGGTCATCTACTACGCCCACACCGACCGGGGCGCGGGGGGCCGGTCGCTCTCCGCCTTCGTCGTCGAGCTCAAGGGCGTGGACGGGGTCACGACCTCGGACCTCGACAAGCTGGGATCGTATCTCTCGCCCACGGGGGAGCTGACGCTGACGAACGTGCGGATCCCCAAGGAGAACACCCTGGGCCGGCCGGGGGACGGCGCCGGCATCGTCTTCAGCTCCCTCAACCAGACGCGCCTCCAGGCGGCCGCGGGGGCGGTGGGTCTGGCCCAGGCGTGTCTGGATCAGGTGACGCGGTACTGCACCGAGCGGGAGCAGTTCGGGCAACCGATCGGCCAGTTCCAGATGAACCAGGACATGGTGGCGCAGATGGTCACGGAGATCGAGGCGGCGCGGCTCTTGGTCTACCGGGCCGCCTGGCAGAAGGATCAGGGCACCCTCGGCAACGCGCTGGAAGTGGCCCAGGCCAAGTACCTGGCCGGCGAGGTGGTGGCGAAGGCCGCCAGCTACGCCATGCGCATCCTCGGCGCCTACGGCTACTCGACCGAGTACCCCGTCGCCCGCTATTACCGGGACGCCCCCACGTACTTCATGGTCGAGGGCTCGGCCAACATCTGCAAGATGATCATCGCGCTCGATCAGCTCGGCTATCGCAAGGCCAACAGGTAAGCGGAGGGAGATCGCGCATGCGCCCGT
Source organism: Candidatus Rokuibacteriota bacterium (assembly GCA_016188005.1). Taxonomy (NCBI): domain Bacteria; phylum Candidatus Rokuibacteriota; species Candidatus Rokuibacteriota bacterium. Next base: position 52,665 of record JACPIQ010000035.1, read on the forward strand.
ACTTCGAGAAGATGGATGCGCTCGGCAAGCCGCTCAAGCCGGCCGACGTCGCGGAGATGGCCGAGAACCGCGACCAGATCGCGGCGATGCTCGGGGAGCTCGGCGCCGAGGTGGACCGCGTGAAGGGCGCGGGGCTGCCGGCCGGGAAGATCCGGGAGCGGGGCGAGATGACGGTCTGGGACCGTATCGAGTACCTCGTGGATCCCGGGATGTTCTGTCCTCTGCACACGCTCTACAACCCTCGCCAAACCGAGGAGGGCGTGACCGGCGTCGTCGATGGGCTGGCCCGGATCGGCGGCAGGTCCGGGGCGTGGATCGCCGGCCAGGCCGAGAACCAGCTGCGCGTCGCCGACCTCGCCAAGCGGCTCCGCCTGCCCCTGGTCTGGCTGGTCAACTGCTCCGGTGTGAAGCTGACCCAGCAGGACGAGGTGTACCCCGGCCGCCGGGGCGGCGGCACCATGTTCTTCCGCCACGCCGAGCTCGAGCAGGACGGCATCCCGGTGGTGGCCGGCATCTACGGGACGAACCCGGCCGGCGGGGGCTATCAGAGCATCAGCCCCACCCTCCTCTTCGCCCACAAGAACGCCAACATGGCGGTCGGGGGCGGCGGGATCGTCAGCGGGATGAGCCCCAAGGGCTCCTTCGACGAGGCCGGGGCGGAGCAGATCATCGCCGCCGCCCGCCGCTTCAAGGAGGTTCCCCCGGGCAGCGTCCGCATCCACCACGACTCCACCGGCTTCTTCCGGGCCGTGTTCGACACGGAGGCCGAGGTCCTGGACGCGCTCAAGGCGTGCGTGGCGCAGATGCCCGCGTATGACCCGAAGTTCTTCCGGGTCGCCGAGCCCGCAGAACCCAGGTATCCGCTCTCCGACCTCGCCTCGATCGTCCCCCTCAACCCGAAGGCCGTCTACAGCTTCGAGGACGCGCTGGCCCGCCTCGTCGACGGCAGCGAGCACCTTGAGTTCCGGCCGGGATTCGGCCCCGAGGTCTACACCGGCCTGGTCAAGGTCGACGGCCTCCTGGTCGGCGTGATCGGCAACCGCCAGGGCCTGCTGGGGATGCACTACCCGGAGTACACCACCGAGTACATCGGCATCGGCGGCAAGCTCTACCGCCAGGGCCTGATCAAGATGAGCGAGTTCGTCACGCAGTGCGGGCGGGACCGGGTGCCGATCATCTGGTTCCAGGACACGACCGGGATCGACGTCGGCGACACGGCCGAGAAGGCCGAGCTGCTGGGCCTGGGCCAGTCGCTCATCTATTCCATCGAGCACACGGAGCTGCCCATGATGCTCGTCGTGCTCCGGAAGGGCACGGCCGCGGCGCACTACATCATGGGCGGCCCCACGGCCAACAACCACAACGCCTTCACGCTCGGCACGCCCGCCACCGAGCTCAACGTGATGCACGGGGAGACGGCCGCCGTGGCGTCGTTCTCGCGGCGCCTCGTCAAGGAGAAGGAGGCCGGGCGGCCGCTCGGGCCCGTGATCGAGCAGATGAACGCGCTGGCCCGGCAGTACCAGGAGCAGTCGCGGCCGATCTACTGCGCCATCCGGGGATTCGTGGACGAGGTCGTGCCCTTCGAGGACCTCCGCCGCTACATGGTCACCTTCGCCGGCGCCGCCTACCAGAATCCCCCGTCCATCTGCCCCCAGCACCAGATGCTCTTGCCCCGGCTGATCCGGTCCCAGGTCGTCCGTGGCCAGGAGCGCCCGAAGAAGGCGCGCTGAGGGGCCCGCATGTCGACGATGGCGATGAAGATCGGCGTTCACGTCGGGTCCATGACCCACTCCATGGAGGATCTGCTCCGCATCTACCGCATGGCCGATGAGGCCGGGCTCTACTGGGTGTCCGTCTCCGACCACCTGTACGCCAACCCGCTCACCACCCCCTCGACGCGGCAGGTCCCATGCTTCGAGGGCATCTCCACCATGGCGGCGGTCGCCGCGGCGACCCGGCGCGTCCGGGTGGGCTCGATGATGATCTGCGTGCCGTTCCGCCATCCCGCGCTGCTGGCCAAGGCGGTGGTGAGCATCGACCACCTCTCGGGCGGGCGGGTGGAGCTGGGCGTGGGCGCGGGGTGGTTCGCCGAGGAGTTCGAGGAGTTCGGCTTCCCCTTCCCGCCCGTCGGGCAGCGCTTCGACATGCTGGAGGAGGCGCTGCAGATCCTCCGCTCCATGTTCAGCGACCCCGTCACGAACTTCCAGGGCCGGCACTACCAGGTCCGGGGCGCCATCTGCGCGCCCAAGCCGCTCCAGGAGCACCTGCCCATCTGGGTCGGCGGGCACGGCCCCAGGCGCACGCCGCGCGTGGCCGCCCGGTACGCCGACGGCTTCAACACGCCGTACCTGGATCCGCCCGACTGCAGGGCGCGTCTGGAGGAGCTGGACCGCGCCTGCGAGCAGATCGGGCGCGACCCGAGGACGCTCCAGCGTACCGTCAACGTGCACTTCCTGATGGGCGCCGATGCCGACGCCATCGCGCGCGGTCGCGAGCGCTACGCCGCGATGCCCGACTCGCACCGGCGCGGGGCGCTGCTCGGGGGCACGCAGGAGGCCATCGACCGCATCGGCCAGTACCGCGCGGTGGGCGCCCAGGGCCTGAACATCGCGTTCCGGCCCCCGGTCGACTGGGACGCCTACCAGTGCTTCCTGGAGGACGTGGCGCCCGTGTTTGCCGGGGAGCGCCGGGCGGCGCGACCGGCGAGCGCGACGGAGGAGGAGAAGCCATGACGACACCGGAGGACGACGCCCGCACCCGCTGGCTCGCCGACCTTGGCGAGGTGAGCCCCGCCGCCACCCACGCGGGACTGCCGCTCGACCCGTGCTACTTCCCCGCGGCCCTCACGCCGGAGTACGGGGAGCGCCTCGGCGTCCCGGGCGCCTTCCCGCTCACGCGCGGCATCTATCCCGGGATGTTCCGGAACCGGCTCTGGACCATCCGGCAGTACTCGGGCTTCGGCACCCCGGAGGAGACGAACGCGCGCTACCGCTTCCTCCTGGAGCACGGGCAGACGGGCCTGTCGGTGGCCTTCGACCTGCCGACCCAGATGGGGCTCGACTCCGACGACCCGCGCGCGCAGGGCGAGGTGGGCAGGGTGGGCGTCGCCATCGACACGGTGGACGACCTGGCCGCGGTCTTCGAGAGCATCCCGCTGGACCGCATCAGCGTGTCCTTCACCATCAACGCCACCGCGGCCATCCTGCTGGCCATGTACGTCGTCGTGGCGCAGGAACGGGGGCTCGCCCCGCGCCGCCTCACGGGCACCGTCCAGAACGACATCCTCAAGGAGTACGTCGCCCGCGGCACCTGGAACTTCCCCGTGCGGCCGGCCCTCCGGATGATCGCCGACAGCATCGAGTTCGCCTCGCGCGAGCTGCCCCGCTTCAACCCCATCTCCATCGCGGGCGCCCACTTCAGGGACGCGGGGGGGACGGCGGTGCAGGAGGCGGCCTTCACGCTGGCCGATGCCATCGCCTACGTCGAGCACGTCACCCGTCGCGGCCTCGCGGTGGATGCCTTCGCGCCGCGGCTCTCCTTCTACTTCTACACGCACTCGGACCTCTTCGAGGAGGTCGCCAAGTACCGCGCCATGCGCCGGCTCTGGGCCCGCCTCATGCGCGACCGCTTCGGCGCGCGCGACCCGCGCGCGTGGCACTTCCGCTTCGGCGTCGTGTGCGGGGGCAGCACGCTCACGCAGCAGGAGCCCCTCAACAACGTGGTGCGCGTCGCCTACCAGGCGCTGGCCTCCGTGCTGGGCGGCGCCCAGACCATCTTCACCTGCGCGTGGGACGAGGCCATCGCCATCCCGACGGAGGCCTCGGCGCTCCTGGCGCTTCGCACGCAGCAGATCCTCGCGCAGGAGACGAACGTGCCGGCGGTGGTGGACCCGCTCGGCGGGGCCTACTTCCTGGAGGATCTCACGGACCGGATGGAGGCCGCCGTGGCCGCCAAGCTCGAGGCCATCGAGCGGGAAGGCGGGATGGTCGCCGCCGTCGAGGCCGGCCGGGTGCAGCAGGAGATCGCCGACAGCGCCTATCGCTGGCAGCGGGCCGTCGAGGCCGGGGACCGCCGCATCGTCGGCGTCAACTGGGACCGCACGGAGGAGGCCCCGGGGGGCGAGTTCTTCCGCGAGAGCCCGGAGACCATGAGCCACCAGCTGGCGCGGCTCGACCGCAGCCGGCGCGCGCGCGACCCACGGCGCGTCGACAAGGCGCTGGAGGCCCTCCGCCAGGCAGCCGCGGGAGGGGAGAGCCTGATGCCTCACTTCCTCGAGGCCGCCGCCGCGCGCGCGACGATCGGTGAGATGGTGACGCGGCTCCGGGAGGTGTTCGGGGAATTCCGCGAGCCGGTCGTCTTCTGAGCCCGGATCACGCCCCCGCCGCCGCCGTCCGCGCGGCGATGCGGCCGAAGATGGCGGCCTTGCCGAGTGCCGAACCGGTCATGTAGGCGCTGCCGTGCAGGCCGCCGACGATCTCCCCGGCGGCGAGGAGGCCCGCGATGGGCTCGCCGAAGACGTCGAGGACCCGCATGGCCGGGTCGACGCAGAGACCGCAGTAGGTGCCGAAGATCGCCGTCGCCGAGGGGTAGGCGTAGAAGGGCGGCCGCTCGATGCGGCGCAGCGCTCCGTGCCTGTGGACGAGGTGCCTGCGACCGAAGTCCGGGTCGTGCCCGGCCGCGACGCCGCGGTTGTAGTCGGCCACCGTGCGGCAGAGGGCGTCCGGCGGCACCTCGATCATCGCCGCCAGCTCCTCCAGGCGCTCGGCCCTGAGCATCAGGCCCGCCGCGAGCCGCCGCTCGAAGTCGAAGAGGCGCATGGCGTTCTCGCCCTGCTCGAAGATGCCCTCGTCGAGGATCTGGTAGGCGCAGCCGCCGGGCTGCCGGAGGCAGGCATCGCCGAGCAGCTTGTAGGAGATCGACTCGTCGACGAAGCGCCGGCCCTCCTGGCTGACCGCGATGGCCCCCTTGTAGACGGCCAGGCACGCATGCACGGTGGTGGTGTCGACGGGGTGCTTGCCGAACGTGCCCTTGATGTAGGCCATGTCGCGGACGTCGGCGCCGAGCGCCCACGCCATCTTCAGCCCATCCCCGACATTCCCCTCGCCACCGATGAGGATCGCCCGCTCGTACCCCGGCGCGAAGCGGTGGATCAGCTCCGCGTTCCGGCCGAACCCGCCGCAGGTCAAGATGACTCCGCGCCGGCTCGTGATGGCGAGGCCCTCGCCCCCACGCTCGGCGATCACCCCGTCGACTCGCCCGTCGGGCGCGCCCCGCCGCAGCCGGCGCGCCGCAACGCCCGTGAGGACCTCCACACGCCCGGTCTCCCGGCCCAGCCGCTCCAGGAGGCGCACGAGCCCGGCGGGATCGGTCGTGTGCACGCGCGGCACCGACTGGCCCGAAGAGGCCTCGATGACCGGGCTGAACTCCGCCCCTTTTCGCCGCAGCCACTCGTAGGTGTCGCGCTGGTGGACAACGTAGGCGCCGACGATGCGCTCGTCGTTCTCGAAGCCTCCGACCTCGCGGAGGTCCCGGAAGAGAAGCTCGTCGGAATCCTCGATGCCCTGCGCCCGCTGCAGGTCGGTTCCCGCGAACGCCAGACAGGCCGAGCTCATGGCCGATGAGCCGCCGGTCTCGTCCATCTTCTCGAGCAGGAGCACGCGGATCCCCGCCTCCGCCGCCTCGAGCGCGGCGGCGATACCGGCCAGGCCTCCGCCCACCACGACCAGCTCTGCGTCGCGCTCTCGCATCGCACCCCCCGAAGGGCCTGATCGAACCGGAACCGGCGGTAGACGACGGGCAGGCGCCCGCGGCTCGAGCCGGGTCGAGGCGCCGGCGGGGCTGCGTCCTGCCAGCCCCACCGGCTGCGATCTTGCCCCCGTGGCCCCTGGGCCGTCAACAGGCCCTCGAGCCGAGCGCACCTTCGAGCTGCCGCCTGCCAGCTTCCGCGCGGCATCCTGTGCGCGCTATGCTGAGGCAGACGATGAAGATCAGGCGCCGTTCCGAGAGCCAGCCCGGGGTCACGGACCGGCCGAAGGCCCCGGAGCCCTCGCCCGTCGAGACCCTGAACACGTCGACGCTGATGAAGTCAGCCGGGACGCGCCCCCCCGGCCCGCCTGGCCTGCCCCTCCCTCTGCCGCCAACCGACCCGTTGGCGGAGCTCGCACCGCTGGTCCTTCTGGGCAGGGTGATCGGCTGGATCTGGACACTGGGATGGGCGACGGTGATCGGCTTGATCCTGCTCCTCGGGCTTCTCGGCATGGTGGTCGCGTCCGATCAAGCGAGCGCGTGGGTCACCGCCGCGCTGGTGGTGGCCGCGGCTCTGGTGCTCGTCGGCGGGAGCGCACTGCACACGATGCCCGCGCTCAGGGTTCCGCTGGCCATCGTCGGGGGCGCGCTCCTGGCGGTACTCGTGGGCGGCCTCGTGCTCGCGGTCTACTGGCGGACCACGGGGCCGGGTTTCCTGGGGGCGGCCCTGAGCGCTCTCGGCATGGTGCTGCTGGGGGCGCTTCGCCTCCTGCTCGCGGAGCGGGTGACGCTCTTTCAGTGGCTCCCCGCGCGACTCGAGCGCGGACTCGCGGGGCTCTCCCGGCCACCCACGCCGTCGCCTCCGCCGGCCCGCGATCCAGCGCGTGGGGGAGTCCTGTCCGGCGCCGGGCTGGTCCTGGGGGCCATCCTCGTGGCGTGGCTCGCGCTATCGGTCGCGCGCGAGGTGGCCTTGCCCTGGACCCGCCGGTCGCTCGAGCCGTCCGCCGGCGAGCTCGGCGCCGAGCTCGAGCGCCGGCGGCAGCTCGCCGGCGCGTCCGACCGTGTCGTCGCCGTCACGCTGTCCGGCGGAGGGTATCGCGCCGCGGCCACACACGCCGGCGTGCTCTGGATGCTCGACGAGGCGGGCATCCCGATTCATGCGCTCTCCACGGTGTCGGGGGGCTCCATCGTTGGCGCGGCCTACGCCACCGGCTGGGCTCCGGAGCGGTTCAAGGCCCACCTGAGCGCGGCCAGACCTGGCCTGGCGGACGACTTGCTCGATCTGTTCGCGATGGCACGACGACTGGCCTTCCCGACGTCGGGAAGCGGCGATACCTACGCCCGGCACTTCGACGACGTCTACTTCCGCGGCCGGACGCTGGCGCAGACGGGGCCGCCCACGCTGATCGTCAACACGACCGCGTACCGGGACGGGGCGCGCGTGGCCTTCTGGACGGAGGGGGTGCACGATATCTGCGACGCGGTGGGCATCCCGAGCAGCCGCACGGCCCCCGCGGGGCCGCTCGCGCTCGGCCGGCTCGTGGCCGCCTCCGGGGCCTTCCCCGTCGCCTTCGAGCCGGTATCCATCGGCGGGGGTCGGTACGTGGACGGAGGACTCGTCGACAACCTCGGCGTGGAAGGGCTGAGGGAGTACCTCGCGCGCGCCACGCCGGCGCGGTATCCCGACCTCCTGATCATGTCGGACCTGGGTGCCGAACCCAAGCCGCCAGCGGCCCGCTACAAGCCCTCGGCGCTGCAGATGACCGCGCACGGGTGGGACCTGTCGTCACGGGCCATCCAGGAATGGATCTTCCGCACCTACACGGGGGGCCAGTTCCGACGCGACGAGCCGCGGCGCCAGGTCCAGCCGTATGTGCTGGAGCGCCGCCGGGCCTGGGTTCAGGCTCCGGCGGGCGAGACCCGCGTCTTCGTTCTGAGCCCGACGTCGTGCGCGGAGCGCTGCTCGCTCTCGGCCCCGGAGGACGTCGCCCTCGTCGACAAGGTCGCGAGTCTCGACACCCTGCGCGAGCTCGACAGCGACGAGGTCGAGGCGGCGTTCTGGGCCGGGGCGCGCCTGACCTGGCACCACTTGCCCGAGATCTGCCGGGCAGCCGGCAAACCCCGATGCCGGGAGTCGCTCGCCGAGCCCCCGCGGCCCGCGGCGGCGGTTTCGCCTCCTTCCGTGCCAGCCGGCGCCAGCCGATGCCGCCCGTGCTCCTGAGCGGGCGGACAGCCCGCACGACGAGCCGGACCCCTCCCCGCTCACGGGCTCGACAGCAGCGCGAAGATGCGGCGGATCAGCTGCTCGTGATCCGTCACGTTGTGCGGAAAGATGCCCATCTCCTCCACGCGGGCGAGGTCCGTCGTCCGGCACCGGGCCCCCGGCGCCCAGGCGGACAGCGCGAAGGCCTGGAAGCAGGAGCGCCCGCTCTCGGGCCGGTCGCTCACCAGGACGAAGTGGAGATCCGGCCACTGCCGCCGCGCCATCTGGAACAGCGACCGCTCCCCGCGCTGCTCCTCCACCGACAGGAACTGGTCGATGGACGGGTGATAGCGCACCTCGATGAGGAAGTCCCGGTCGCCGCTGGCACCGGCCGGCCGGACGTGGAAGTCCGGCGAGAAGTCCTCGCGGCCGACGCGGAGCCCGGCGGTCCCCTCCCGGCGGTACGGCACGACTTCGTAGCGCGCCCGACGGAAGATGGACTCCACCAGGGCCTCGGCCACACGGTTCTTGGCTTCCATGAGGTCCATGGCGGGGGGCGCGATCCCGGTCTCGCTACAGGTTGGTGGGGTGGGCGGGGCGGTCTTCGGTGAGCGCCCGCTCCAGCGCGACGGCCAGGTGCCGATCGTGCTCGTGGGTGGCGGCGAAGATCCGGCACTGCGCGACCTTCCCCGGCAGGTACTTCAGGAGCTCCTTCAGCGGCTCGGCCGAGACGCTCCGGGCCGCCGAGTCGTAGACGTAGATCTGCCGGTCCTGCATCCCGATCGGGTTGAGCGGGCGCGGGTCCTGCTGCGCCATGTCGATCTTGAACGGGAAGGCCCGGAGGGCCGGCGGCAGGTACTCGCGCACCAGGCCCTCCAGCTCCTCGGCCTTCATGAACCCCTGACCGCGGCGCGGCTCGAAGATATCGAGCACGACCTCGTGGGACATGCGCCACTTGAGCCGCCGCTCCAGCACCCGTCGCCACTCGAGCCCCAGCGCCCGTCGCTCGGGGTCCTCGGCGTCGGGCCAGCGCGCCACCTCCTCGAGGAGGGTCCACTCCGTCATGCGCAGGTAGGGGGCGAGATCCTTGTGGATGTCGTGGGGAAACGCCAGCCGCATGGTGTCCCGGAAGATCTCCTTCAGGTGCAGGTCGATGCCGCGGGTCGTGCGGTGGTAGTAGACGTTGCTGTACATGTAGAACCGCGCGTTGAGGAACATGACGAAGGCCTGGATGCCGCCGCGGTCGAGCGTGAGCCCCTTGTCGCTGCAGAACGAGTAGTAGATGATCCGGTCCACGTCGATGGGGCCCACGGCGACCCCGCACATGTACGAGTCGCGGAGGACGTAGTCCATGTTGTCGGCGGTGTAGATCCCGGAGAGCAGCGGCTTGAGGTGGCCAAGCCAGCGGGGGTGCTCGGCCTCGGGCAGGGAGAAGGTCTTGCCCATCAGGTAGCAGATCCAGGCGGGGTCGATGACCTCGCCCGGCTCGAAGCGGCCCGAGGGGCTGCGCGTGAGCGCCCGCAGCAGGTCGCCCAGCTCCTCGCGGATGATGCGCTGCCCGACCTTCTCGTGGGTCAGGCCGAAGTCGGCGAGGAAGTTGTCGTCGAAAAAGTGGCCGAAGGGCCCGTGCCCCACGTCGTGCAGGAGCCCGGCCATGCGCAGGAGCTCCTCCAGCAGGGCCGCCGAGGGGGCGTCGGGGAACTCGGCCTTCAGCGAGGGGTGCAGCTGCTGCGCGAAGCGACCGGCCAGGTGCATGGCGCCCAGGGAATGCTGGAAGCGGCTGTGCTCGGCCGCCGGGTAGACCCAGCGCGCCGACTGCAGCTGCGGCACGCGCCGGAGGCGCTGCATCCACGGCGAGTCGATGAGGTCCTGCTCCGTGCTCTCCCCGGGGATCCCGTCCGGACGCGTGTAGAGGATGTAGCGGTGGATGGGGTCGGCGATGAGCCCGCGCCCCTGGTAGGTATCGATGCCCTGCATGCCCTGAGGCCCGCCTACTTCTCCGTGGTCCGGTAGACGCGGTACCGGTCCGCCGGGCGCACCGTGATCGTCTGGCGCCGCCCGGCGCGCTCGATCACGATGTCGACCGGCTCGCCCACGCGGTGCTCCCACAGCCGCGCGTAGAACTCCTCCTGGCTGGACACGCGCCGGCCCCCCACCGTCACGAGCAGGTCGCCGGGACGGAAGCCCGCCGGCGCGGCGGGGCCGACCGGGGAGACGCCCTGCACCACCACGCCGCCGCCCTCCCGGGTCTCGGTCACCAGCCCGAGCCAGGGCCGCGGCCGGCGGCTCTCCACCCGGCCGCGCGCCAGGAGCTCGTCCTTGCTGGCCAGGAACTTCTCGATCGGGATCGCCAGGTTCACGAGCGCGCCCTCGCCCAGCCGGAGCGAGGTGACCCCCACGATCCGGCCAGAGGACCCGACCAGCGCGGCGCCGCCGAAGGCCGGGTTGGCCGGCGAGACGATGAAGGCGCGGTCGAGCAGGTACTCCCACGGCGCCGAGTAGCGCCGGATCTCGACCACCCGCCCATGGGTGGCCACCAGCTCGTCCCCGCCGGTGATGCCCAGGGTCACCGTGCGGTCCCCGGCGGCCATGGCGGTGGAGTCGCCGAGGGGCGCCGCCGGCCACGGGCCGGGCCAGGCGAGCTTGATCACGCCCAGCCCCGCCTCGAGATCGAGCCCCACGAGGCGCCCCGGGACCCTGCGGCCATCCTGGAGCGCCACGGTGATGTGCTCGGCGTCGAGGAGCAGATAGCTCACCGTGATGGCGAGGCCGGCCGGGTCGAAGATCACCGCGCTGCCGGAGCGGTGGACTCCGAGCGTGGCCGCCGACGGGCGGTCGCCGGGCACCTGCACGCGCAGGCCCACCACGGCGGGTGCCGCGGCGCGGGCGAAGGCGGGCAACCCCGGCACGGCCGAGGGCTCGGGGCGGCGCTCGGAGCCCGTGGGGGCGGCCATGAGCACCGCGGGCAGTCCGAGCAGCGCGAGGAGGAATGCGACGGGGCGTCGCATGCGGCTTATCCCGGCGCGTACTGCCGGTCGTAGTAGGCCTTGAACTCGCCTGACTTGATGGGCCGCCACCACGCGGCGTGGTGGCGGTACCACTCGACGGTAGCGGCCAGCGCGACGGGGAAGGCATGGGCCGGCGTCCAGCCGAGCCCGCGCACCTTCGCGCTGTCGAGGGCATAGCGGCGATCATGCCCGGGACGGTCGGTGACGGGGGTGATGAGCGACTCGGGCTTGCCCAGGAGCCGCAGGATCTGCCGCGTGAGCACGATGTTCTCGACCTCGTTGACGCCGCCGATGTTGTAGATCTCCCCGTCCCTGCCGCGCCGCAGGACGAGGTCGATGGCAGCGCAGTTGTCGAGGACGTAGAGCCAGTCGCGCACGTTCCGGCCGTCGCCGTAGAGCGGCAGCGGCCGGTCCTCGAGCGCGTTCGTGATGAACAGCGGGATGACCTTCTCCGGGTACTGGTAGGGACCGAAGTTGTTGCTGCTGCGCGTGATCACGACGGGCAGCCGGTGGGTCGTCCAGTACGCGCGCGCCAGCAGGTCCGCGGCGGCCTTGGAGGCCGAGTACGGGTTGGAGGGGTTGAGCGGGTCCAGCTCCCGGGCGGCCCCGCGGGAGAGACTGCCGTACACCTCGTCGGTGCTCACCGCCAGGAAGCGCGCAAGGCGCCTCTCCCGGGCACACTCGAGCAGGGTGAAGGTGCCCGTGACGTTGGTGCGCAGGAAGTCGTCCGCGCCGAGGTTGGACTTGTCCACGTGGGTCTCGGCCGCCATGTGGACGACGGCGTCCACGCCCGCCATGAGCTCGGCCACCAGCGTCCGGTCGCAGATGTCCCCCTTGACGAAGCGGTAGCGCGCGTCTTGCTCGACGTCGCGGAGGTTCTCCGGATTCCCGGCATAGGTGAGCTTGTCGAGGTTGACGACGGAGTCCTCGGGATGCGTGGCCAGCACGTGGCGCACGAAGTTGGAGCCGATGAAGCCGGCGCCGCCCGTGACGAGGAGCTTCATCCGCGGCTGGGCTCCCAGATCTCCGCCCCCGCGAAGTCCCAGGGCAGGCGCCCCTCCTCGCACTGGGCGGGATCCGGGGTGAACTGGCAATCCACGAAGTAGACGATGCGCCCCCGCGCCGTCCCCAGGTTCCGCACGCCATGGGCCACGCCCGGCGGGATCCGCACGAGCCGCGCGCTGCCGTCGCCGAGGACGAGGCGCCGGCAGGCCTTCTCGGTGGGTGAGCCCGCCCGGACGTCCAGCAGCACGAGCAGCATCTTGTCGCCGGGCGGGACGAACCAGACATCCGTCTGGCGCCGGTGCAGGTGGAAGGCCTTGATGACGCCCGGGTCCATCTCGCTGTAGTTGACCTGCTGGACGACGAAGCCCGGGAAGGCGCCGTGGGCACCGGCCGAGAGCCGTCCCAGCTCGGTGAAGCTGCCCCCGTCGTCGGTGAAGCGCTTGAGGTCCACGATCTCGACCCCCGGCATCTGCGGCGGCGCCGAGTAGTCCTGGAGGGAGAAGGCGCGGGTGGCGGCGTCGTTCAGGTCCATGGGCCGGCCGGCCTCAGACAAGACCGACCTCGCTGCGATCCCCGAGCATGAAGTTGAAGGAGCGGGGCTTGGCGACGGTACGGTAGATCGAGACGTTGCGCCCGATGAGGCTCGACTCGATGCGCGCGCCCACATCCACCACGCTCGAGCCCTCGAGCAGGATCGAGTGCTCCACCTCGCTGCCCCGGACCGTGACGCCGTCGCCGATGGAGGTGAAGGGTCCGATGTAGGCGTTCTCGATCACCGCGCCCTTCCCGATGATGGCTGGGCCCCGGAGCGTGCTCTTGAGGATGCGGGCTCCCGGCTCCACGACGACCTTGCCCAGGATCTCGGAGTCCGTGACCGTACCGTCGCTGCGCGGCAGCAGGGTGTCGAGGATGATGCGGTTGGCCTCCAGGAGATCTTCAAGCCTGCCGGTGTCCTTCCACCATCCCTCGATCACGTGGGGCCGCACGACCTGGCCCGCGTCGATGAGCCACTGGATCGCGTCCGTGATCTCGAGCTCGCCGCGGGCCGAGGGGCGGATGGCCTTCACGGCGCGGAAGATGGAGGCGTCGAACATGTAGACGCCCACCAATGCCAGGTCCGATGGCGGCGTCCTGGGCTTCTCGACGAGCCGCACGACCTGGCCATCGCGGAGCTCGGCGACGCCGAACTGGCTCGGGTTGGGCACCCGCGCCAGCAGGATCTGACTGTTGGGCTTCTCCTGCCGGAACCGCTCCACCAGTGGGGCGAGCTTCTCCCGGATCAGGTTGTCCCCCAGGTACATGCAGAAGGGGTCGGTGCCGAGAAATGGCTCGGAGACGAGGACGGCATGGGCCAGGCCGAGAGGGGCCTCCTGCTCGATGTAGGTCACCGAGACCCCGAACCGGCCGCCGTCTCCGACGGCCTCCCGGATCTCCCGGCGGGTATCGCCCACCACGATCCCGATCTCCCGGATACCGGAGTCGGCGAGCGCCTCGATCCCATAGAAAAGGATAGCCTTGTTGGCCACGGGAACCAGCTGCTTGGCCGAGGTGAATGTGATTGGCCGGAGCCGGGTGCCGCGCCCACCGGACAGGATTAGGCCTTTCATTTCCGGGCCGATTATAGCAACCTTGGCCACTCAGAGCCAGGGTACGAGACTTCTCAACACACCCGATCGGAAATGCTGGTAATCTAGATCCCATAGGCCGGCTAAGCGCGACTGGCGAGGCGCGACCTACTGGCCGTATCGTGAGATTCCGGCGGGGGCGGGCGGGCGAAGCCCGGGCGCCCGCCCCTGGTGAGAAAATAGGCGACAGCCCGGGTGACGGCGACTGGGATCGCGCGCGGGATAGGCCGCATCGTGAGATTCCGGCGGGCACGGGCGGGCGAAGCCCGGGTGACGGCGACTGGGATCGCGCGCGGGATAGGCCGCATCGTGAGATTCCGGCGGGCACGGGCGGGCGAAGCCCGGGTGCCCGTGCCAGGTGATGGAGGACCAGGCCCATGAAGACACTCAAGCAGATGCTCGCCGAGGCCCGCCAGGTGATCCCCGAACAGGGTCCGGCCGAGCTCAAGAAGCGGCTCGACGCCGGCGAGCCGGTTGTGGTGGTGGACGTGCGGGACCCGGACGAGTACCGTGACGGGCACATCGAGGGATCGGCCAACATCAGCCGCGGGTTCCTCGAGTTTCGCATCGGCACCGTGGCCGCCGAGCCCTCCACACCCATCGTGCTCTACTGCCAGACGGGGCTCCGCTCCGTGCTCGCCGCCAGGCAGCTCAAGGAGCTGGGCTACGAGCGCGTGGTCAACCTGCAGGGCGGCTTCCAGAAGTGGGCCCAGTCCGGTCTTCCCGTGGTCAAGGATCAGCCGCTCACGACCGAGCAGATCCAGCGCTACAGCCGCCACTTCCTCCTGCCGCAGGTAGGCGAGAAGGGGCAGCGCAAGCTCCTCCGCTCCAAGGTGCTCCTGATCGGGGCCGGCGGCCTCGGCTCGCCCACGGCGCTCTACCTCGCCGCCGCCGGCGTGGGCACCCTCGGGCTCATGGACGGCGACGTCGTCGACGTCTCGAACCTGCAGCGCCAGATCCTGCACACCACGCCCAACGTCGGCCGCTCCAAGGTGGAGTCGGGAAGCGAGATGATCCGCGCGCTCAACCCCGACGTGACCGTCATCCCGCTGCCCATGCGCATCGACGTGGACAACGTGATGGACGTCATCAAGGACTATGACCTCGTGGTCGATGGCTCGGACAACTTCGACACCCGCTACCTGGTCAACGACGCCTGCTATCTCGGGGGCAAGACGAATGTCCACGGCTCGATCTTCCAGTTCGAGGGCATGGCCACCGTCTTCGCCCCGGACCAGGGGCCGTGCTACCGCTGCCTCTACCCGACGCCGCCACCTGCGGGGCTCGTGCCCAGCTGAAGCGAGGCCGGGGTCCTGGGCGTGCTCCCAGGCGTGATCGGGCTCGTGCAGGCGACGGAGGCCATCAAGGTCCTGCTCGGGACGGGGGAGCCGCTGATCGGGCGGCTCCTGACCTACGACGCCCTCGGCATGCGCTTCCGGGAAGTGAAGCTGCGGCGCGACCCCAACTGCCCCGTCTGCGGCCAGAACCCGAGCATCAAGGATCTGTCCATCCACCGGGAGGCGGGAGCCGTCGCCTGCGCCATCGAGGACAATGGCCAGCCCACTGCGGCCGGCGCGCCAACGGCCAAGGCCGGGGGCTGAGTTCCCTGGCCGGCGGGGCTGAGTAGACCGCAGCAGGCACGCTCGTCTCGGCGCTGAGCTCTCTCCGCCGCGGCACTGCACCACGGGGGCGCTGGTTGCCCCGCCCGCATTTCCTGTACACTCTGCCTCGATTCCGAGCGGCAAGGTTTCTGCATGACTCACCGCTTGGATGTGCGGACCCGGACGGGGCTGTTGCCGCTATGCCGAGAGGGGCATTCGGCGTTCCGGAAGAGAGAGGACAATGAATTCGAGGACTTCTCTGCGCGGGCCGGCTGTGCGTCCTGGCGAGGCCGTCATCGCCCCCTTTCACGAGCCTCGTGGGATGACGCGGCTGTGAGTGACGCTCCACGTTGCATCTCCTCGCGGCGCAGGGAGATGGCCGCTCGCACGGAATAGCCGCCCGGATCCGATGGACGCCGTCACAGCGTTGGCCGATCGCATCGAGCCGACTCCTGCCGCGCCCGCCCACCCTGGGCTCGGCAAGATCTGCGCACCCCTGAGCCCCTTCATGCCTCGATCGCGGCCGAGCTCCGCCGAAGAGCCCGCCGTCGCGGCTGGCGAGGACCCGGAGCGCTGGTGAGCCCCACGCACGAGGCGCTTTCGATTCATCAGCTGCTCGGCCTCCAGGCGCAACGGAGCCCGGAGGCCGCCGCGATCACTGCACCGGGCCGGCGCCCGCTGACTCACCGCCGCCTCCATCAGCACGTGGGCGAGGTGATCCAGAGGCTCCGCTCGGCGGGGATCGGCCGGCACGACCGTGTCGTGCTCGCCCTCCCGCAAGGGCCGGATCTGGCGGTGGCGTTCCTGGCCGTGGCCGCCGGGGCCGCGTGCGTGCCCCTCGACCCATCCTGGCCGGCACCCGAGTACGCCAGCCGCCTGGCCGATCTCGGCGCCCGGGCGCTCGTGCTCCCGGCCGGCGCCGAGATGCCGTCGCGGGCCGTGGCCCTTGAAAGCGGCATCGCGGTGCTCGATCTCATCCCCGTGCCGGATGCCGAGGCGGGACTGTTCAGGCTGAGCGGCGGCCCGGTCGCGCGGCTCGCGCCACCGGATCCGGGCCGCTCTTCCGACGTGGCGCTGGTCCTGCAGACCTCGGGGACCACCGCGCGCCCGAAGGGGGTGCCGCTGTCGCACGCCAACCTCTGCGCCTCGGCGCGAAGCATCGCCGCCTCCCTCGGCCTGGGCGTCGGGGACCGCTGCCTCGACGTGATGCCGCTCTTCCACATCCACGGCCTCATGGTCCTGCTGGCCTCGCTGGCGGCCGGCGGAAGCGTCGCATGCCCGCCCCGATTCGACGTGACGCGGTTCGCCTCGTGGCTCGAGGAGCTGCGCCCCACGTGGTACTCGGCGGTCCCCACGATGCACCACGCCGTCGTCCGGCTCGCGGGGCTCGCCCCCTCCCCGGCCGCCCGGACATCCCTGCGACTCATCCGCTCGTCCTCGGCGCCCCTGCCTCCCCGGCTCGCCGCCGAGCTCGAGGCACTCTTCGGTGTTCCCGTGATCGAGGCCTACGGCATGACCGAGGCCTCGCACCAGATCGCGAGCAACCCCCTCCCGCCCCGGCCGCGCAAGCCGGGCTCGGTGGGCATCGCTGCGGGCGCTGCGGTGGCGATCGTCGACGCGGCGGGGCGGCCGCTCCCGCCCGGGGTCGCAGGGGAGATCGTCATTCGCGGCCCGGGCGTGACCGCGGGCTACGAGAACGGGCCCGCCGAGGGCGCGTGGACCAGCGAGGGGTGGCTCCGCACCGGGGATCAGGGGCGGCTCGATGCGGACGGCTACCTGTTCCTCACGGGTCGGCTGACGGAGATCATCAACCGAGGCGGGGAGAAGATCTCGCCGCGGGAGGTGGAGGATGTGCTCGGCGCGCATCCGGCGGTGGCCGAAGCGGTCGCCTTCCCCATCCCGCATCCGACGCTGGGCGAGGACGTGGGGGTCGCGGTGGTCCTGCACGCCGGCGCCAGCGCAGCCACACAGGATCTCCGCCGCTTCGCAGCCGAGCGGCTCGCCGACTTCAAGGTGCCGGGCCGGGTGCTGCTCGTCGACCGGATCCCCGCGGGCGCGACGGGCAAGCCCCAGCGGGCGAGGCTCGCCGAGCAGCTGCAGCCGCAGGCCGGCGCGAGGCCTCGGGCCGACGGGGCGCCCGCGGCGTCGAGGACACCCACCGAGAGCGCCCTCGCGGGCATCTGGGCTGCGGTGCTGGGCCTCGAGGCAGTAGGCATCGACGATGACTTCTTCGCGCTGGGTGGCGACTCCATCCATGCCACGCTGATCCTCTCCCGCGTCCGCCGGAAATTCAGCGTGGACCTTCAGCTCAGGGCGCTCTTCGACGCCCCGACCGTGGCCGAGCTCGCCACCCTCATCGTCGAGGGCCATGCCCGGGAGGCCGACCCGGAGGAGCTGGCCCGGCTGCTGCGCGAGCTGGGGGAGCTCTCAGACGAGGACGCCCGCCGATTGCTCGAGGACCGGAGCGCATGAACCGCGCCAGCGGGGACGCGAAGGACCTCCGCGCGAGGATCGCCGCGCTCTCTCCCGAGAAGCGTGCCCTGCTCGAGCGCCGGCTGACGGGGGCGGGCGCTGCGCCGCCGGGCGCCGGTCTCCCGCAGGCGGAGCCCCAGGGTCGGCGCGCGCTCTCCTACGCTCAGCAGCGGCTGTGGTTCCTCGAACAGCTCGAGCCGGGCAGCGCCGTCTACAATGTGCCGCGGGCGCTGCGCCTCGTGGGCGCCCTCGACGTGGACACCCTCCGCCGGGCGCTGGACACCATCGTGGCCCGCCACGAGTCGTTGCGGACGACGTTCCAGGCGGTGGACGGTGAGCCGGTCCAGGTGATCGGGGAAGCCCGCCCGGTGGAGCTGCCCCTGGTGGATCTCTCCGGGTGGCCCGAGCCGCAGCGCGAGGCGGACACCGCGCGGGTGCTCGCCGAGGAGGCGCGGCGGCCCTTCGACCTCACGCGGGCCCTCATGCTGCGGGGCCTCCTGCTCCGGCTGGGCCCGGAGGAGCATGTCTTGCTCCTCGTCGTGCACCACATCGCCTCGGACGGCTGGTCCGTGGGCATCCTCCTCCAGGAGCTCGCCGCCCTCTACCACGCCTTCTCCCACGGCGCCCCCTCGCCCCTGCCCCCCCTGCCCATCCAGTACGCCGACTACGCCGCCTCGCAGCGCCAGTGGCTCCAGGGCGAGCCGCTCGCCCGTCAGATCGACTACTGGACGCGTCAACTCGATGGGGCCCCCACCCACCTGGAGCTCCCCACCGACCATCGGCGCCCGCCCATCCTCTCCTCCCGCGGCGCCCAGCTCACGCGCCTGCTCCCCCGCCCGCTCATCGAGGCCGTCAAGACCCTCGCCCGCCGCGAGCAGGCCACGCTGTTCATGACGCTCCTCGCCGCCTTCCAGACGCTGCTCCATCGCTATACCGGGCAGCCCGACCTCCTCGTCGGCACCGCCATCGCCGGCCGCACGCACGTCGAGACCGAGCCCCTCATCGGTTTCTTCGTCAATACCCTCGTCCTCCGCTCCGATGCCGCCGGCGACCCCCCCTTCCGCGACTTCCTCCACCGGGTCCGCCACACCGCGCTCGACGCCTACGCCCACCAGGACCTCCCCTTCGAGCGCCTCGTCGAGACCCTCCGCCCCGAGCGCTCTCTCGACCGCGCCCCCCTCGTCCAGGTCCTGTTCGTCCTGCAGGACCCCGCTCGCGCCTCCTTCGCGCTCCACGGCCTCACCGTCACGCCCGTCGAGGTCCACTCCGCCACCGCCAAGTTCGACCTGACCGCCTCGCTGGCGGAGACGCCCGACGGCCTCCGCGTCAGCCTCGAGTACAGCACCGACCTCTTCGAGCCCGCCACCATGGAGCGCCTGCTCGGCCACTACGAGCAGCTGCTCGAGGGCATCGTCACCGATCCCGCCCAGCCCCTCTCCCGCCTCCCCCTCCTCACCCCTCCCGAGCGCCACCAGCTCCTCGTCGACTGGAACGCCACCCGCCGCGACTTCCCCACGGGGACCACCCTCCACGCCCTCTTCGAGGCCCAGGCCACCCGCGCCCCCGACGCCATTGCCGTGGTCTTCGAGGGCCAGATCCTCACCTACCGCGAGCTGGACCACCGCGCCAACCAGCTCGCCCACCACCTGCGCTCCCTCGGCGTCGGGCCCGACACCCTCGTCGGCGTCTGGCTGGAGCGCTCCCTCGAGATGGTCGTCGCCGTCCTCGGCATCCTCAAGGCCGGCGGCGCCTACCTGCCCCTCGACCCGACCTATCCGCCCGAGCGCCTCCGCTTCATGCTCGAGGACGCCGCGCCGGCGGTCCTGCTCACCCAGCACGGCCTCGCCGACGGCCTGGCCGGCTCGGGCGCCCGGCTCCTCTGCCTCGACGCCGACCGCGAGGCAGTCGCGGCGCAGAGCAGCGCCCCGCTCGACGCCGGCGCCGGGCCCCACAACCTCGCCTACGTCATCTACACCTCCGGCTCCACGGGCCGCCCCAAGGGAGTCATGATCCCCCACCGCGCGGCCTGCAACTTCCTGCACTGGACGGATGGCGCGCTGGCGCTCACGGCGGAGGACGCGGTCCTGCAGCACACGCCCCTCAACGCCGACATGTCGGTATGGGAGATCTTCGCGACACTGCAATCCGGAGCCCGCCTGGTCGTGGCGCGCCCAGGGGGCCATCGCGACGCCGGGTACCTCGTGCGGCTCATCGCCAGGGAGAAGATCACCGTCCTCCAGCTCGTCCCGTCCTTCCTCCACGCGCTGCTGGAGGAGCCCGGGCTCCGGGAGTGCGGCGGCCTCGCGCGAGTAATCTGCGGCGCCGAGGTCCTGCCCGTGGACCTCCAGGACCGCTTCTTCTCCCGGCTCGATGCCGACCTCTACAACCTCTACGGGCCCACCGAGACCACGCTCTACTCGACCTGGTGGGCCTGCCAGCGGGGCGGCGGACTCCGCACGGTCCCCATCGGTCGGCCGATCGCCAACACGCAGATCTACCTGCTCGACCGCGGCCTCCAGCCCGTGCCCGCCGGCCTCCCCGGCGAGATGTACATCGGTGGCGCCGGCCTGGCCCGCGGGTACCTGAACCGCCCCGAGCTCACGGCGGAACGGTTCATCCCCGATCCCTTCAGCGACGACCCCGAGGCGCGCCTGTACCGGACGGGCGATCTCGCCCGCTACCTCCCCGACGGCGCCGTCGAGTTCCTCGGCAGGACCGACCACCAGGTGAAGATCCGCGGCTTCCGGATCGAGCTCGGCGAGATCGAGGCGGCGCTGACCCAGCACCCATCGGTTCGCGAAGCCGTCGTCCTGGCCCGCGAGGACGCCCCGGGCGACAGGCGGCTGGTCGCCTACGTCGTGGGGGCGGGCACCTCGCCCGTGGCGCCCGCCGCGCTCCGTCGCTTCCTGGAGGGAACGCTGCCCGGCCACATGGTGCCCCCGCATATCGTCACCCTCGATCGCCTGCCCCTGCTGCCCAACGGCAAGGTGGCCCGGCAGGCGCTACCACCGCCGGACGAGGGCGCCCTCGCTGCGGATCGCGGCTTCCTGGCGCCGCGGACCCCCGTCGAGGACAAGGTCGCGGCGATCTGGCGGGAGATCCTCCACCTCGATCGGGTCGGGATCCACGACAACTTCTTCGATTGCGGCGGCCACTCGCTGGGAGCCATCCGGCTCCTCTCGCGGGTGCGCGAGGCCTTCGGGGTCGATCCGGGGCTGCGGGCGATCTTCGAGGCCCCCACCGTGGCCGGACTGGCCGAGGAGATCACCGCCCTCGGCCGCGGCGAGCGGGGCGCGGCGGACCGCCCCGTCGCGCAGCTGGAGGGCATCCCGCGGAGAGCCACCCAGGCCCCGGCGCCGCTCTCCTTCGGCCAGCGCCGGCTCTGGTTCCTGGCCCAGATCGATCCGGAGAGCGCCGCGTACAACATCCCGTGGGCCATGCGGCTGCGCGGCGCCCTCGATGTGAATGCCCTGCGCGAGACGCTGACGGCGATCGTCGCCCGACACGAGGTCCTGCGCACCTCGTTCCACGAGGTCGCCGGCGAGCCGATGCAGGCCATCGCGCGCGCGGGGACCGTGGCGTTGCCCGTGATCGACCTCGGCGCCGAGACGGAGGCCGAGCGCGAGGCCGCGCTCGACCGCGTGCTCGTCACGGAGGCCCGCCGGCCCTTCGCTCTCGATCGCGACCTGATGCTTCGCGCCCTGCTCGTGCGCGTCACGGCGGGGGAGCATGTGCTGCTGCTCACGCTGCACCATGTCGCCGCGGATGGCTGGTCTCTCGGGATCCTCGCTGAGGAGCTTGCGGCGCTCTACGAGGCCTGCGTGGCCGGGCGCCCCGCCGCGCTGCCGGCCCTGCCCATCCAGTACGCCGACTACGCCGCCTGGCAGCGGCGCGAGGGCCCGACGCTCGACGAGCAGCTCGAGTACTGGACGCGGCAACTGGCGGGGGCCCCGCCCGCCCTCGATCTTCCGTCCGACCGGCCCCGGCCACGGGTACAGACGGCGCACGGCGCCCGGCAGTCCCGGCTGCTGCCCCCCCGCCTGACACGGGCGGTCCAGGCTCTGGCCCGGCAGGAAGGGGCCACACTGTTCGCCACCCTCCTCGCCGCCTTCCAGGTGCTGCTCCATCGCCATTCCGGACAGCCCGACCTCGTCGTCGGCACCGCCATCGCCGGCCGCACGCATGTCGAGACCGAGCCGCTCATCGGCTTCTTCGTCAATACCCTCGCCCTGCGCAGCGACCTGTCCGGCGACCCCCCGTTCCGCGACTTCCTCCGCCGCGCCCGCCACACCGCGCTCGGCGCCTACGCCCACCAGGACCTCCCCTTCGAGCGCCTCGTCGAGATCCTCCGCCCCGAGCGCTCTCTCGACCGCGCCCCCCTCGTCCAGGTGATGTTCGTCCTGCAGGAGCCAAGCCGCCCGGAGCCGCCCCTGCCGGGGCTCACCCTGAGCCGGGTGGACGTCGACACCGGCACCACCAAGTTCGACCTCACCGCCTCCCTCACCGAGACTCCCGACGGCCTCCACGTCAGCCTCGAGTACAGCACCGACCTCTTCGAGCCCGCCACCATGGAGCGCCTGCTCGGCCACTACGAGCATCTGCTGGAGGGCATCGTCACCGATCCCGCCCAGCCCCTCTCCCGCCTCCCCCTCCTCACCCCTGCCGAGCGCCACCAGCTCCTCGTCGACTGGAACGCCACCCGCCGCCATGTCCCCTCCGAAACCACGCTCCACGCCCTCTTCGAGGCCCAGGCCGCCCGCACCCCCGACGCCATTGCTGTGACCGGCGAAGGGCAGGCCCTCAGCTACCGCGAGCTCGACCGCCGCGCCAACCGCCTCGCTCACGCCCTCCACGCCCACGGCGTCGGCCCGGATTCGCTGGTCGGCCTGTGCATGGAGCGTTCCCCCGCCCTCGTCGTCGCCCTCCTCGGCATCCTCAAGGCCGGCGGGGCTTACCTGCCCCTCGATCCGACCTATCCGCCCGAGCGCCTCCGCTTCATGCTCGAGGACGCCGCGCCGACCGTGGTCGTCGCCGATGCGCGGAGGGCCGCCTCGCTGCCGGCCACCGAGGTGCCGGTGCTCGATCTCGACGCCCTCGTGGACAGTCTCGCCACGCGCGCGGACGACGGCCCCGCCGGCGCCGTCAACGGCTCGCATCTGGCGTACGTCCTCTACACGTCCGGCTCCACCGGCCGGCCCAAGGGCGTGGCGGTCCCGCACCGGGCGGTGACACGCCTCGTCGTCAACACCGACTACATCGCCCTCGGGCCGGCTGACGCCGTGGCCCAGCTCTCCACCGTCTCCTTCGACGCGGCGACCTTCGAGATCTGGGGGGCCCTGCTCCACGGGGCGCGCCTGGTGATCATCCCGAAGGAGACGGCGCTGGCGCCGCGCGACCTCGCCGCCGCCCTCGATGGGCACCGGATCACGACGCTGTTCCTCACGACCGCTCTCTTCAATCAGATGGCGCGGGAGGCCCCCGCGGCGTTTCGCGGCGTGCGGACCTGTCTCGTCGGGGGCGAGGCCGTCGACCCGCGGTGGATGCGGGAGGTCCTCGAGCACGCCCCGCCGGCCAGGCTGCTGCACGTGTACGGCCCCACCGAGACGACGACGTTCGCCTCGTGGTACGAGGTGGAGTCGGTGGCGCCCGGGGCCGTGACGGTTCCGATCGGCCGGCCCATCGCCAACACCCAGATCTACATCCTCGATGCGCGCCTCTCTCCGGTGCCCATCGGCGTGGGCGGCGAGCTCTGCATCGGCGGCCCCGGCCTGGCCCGGGGCTACCTGAACCGCCCCGAGCTCACCGCGGAGCGGTTCATCCCGGACCCGTTCAGCGACGACCCGGAGGCGCGGCTGTACCGGACCGGTGACCTCGCGCGGTTCCTGGCCAACGGGAACATCGAGTTCCTCGGCCGCATGGATCAGCAGGTCAAGATCCGCGGTCACCGCGTGGAGCCCGGAGAGATCGAGACGGCGCTCGGCCGGCATCCGCTGCTGCGCGAGGTCGTGGTCGTGGCCCCCGATCATCCCTCGCTCGGCCGGCGTCTCGTGGCGTACGTGGTCGCCGACCCGGGGCACGCTCCCGCGGCCGGAGAGCTGCGCGCGTTCCTCAGGCAGATGCTGCCCGACTACATGGTGCCGGCCGCCTTCGTGTTCCTCGATCACCTGCCGCTCACCGCCAACGGCAAGGTGGACCGCGCGGCGCTCCCCGAGCCGGCTCCCCACGCCGGGGAGGAGCGCGAGAGCGCGGCGATCGCACCCCGGAGCCCTCTCGATCTCCTCCTGACCCAGATCTGGGAGGAACTCCTGGAGGTCCGGCCGATCCGGATCACCGACAACTTCTTCGACCTGGGCGGCCACTCGCTGCTCGCGGTACGCATGATGGATGCGGTCGAGCGCGTGTGCGGCCGGAGGCTTCCGCTCGCGACCCTGTTCGAGGGCGCCACGATCGAGCACCTGGCGACGGCGCTGGTCCGGGAGGAGGCCCGGAGCCTCGGCTCACCGGTGACGGCCATCAAGCCGTCGGGATCCCGCCCCCCCTTCGTCTTCCTGCACGGCGACTTCACCGGGGGGGGCTTCTACTGCCTGAACGTGGCCCGCCAGATGGACCCCGAGCAGCCGTTCTGGGCGCTCCACCCGCACGGGCTCGACGGGGGGCCCGTCCCATCCTCCATCGAGGCCATGGCCGCGGATCACGTCACGGCGCTCCGAGCCTGTCGACCTGACGGCCCCTATCTGCTCGGCGGCCATTGCAACGGGGGCCTGGTGGCGCTCGAGATGGCGCGCCAGCTCCGCGCGATGGGCCAGGAGATTCCGCTGCTGGTCCTGCTCGACTCGCAGGCTCCGAACGCGTGGCTGCGGACCCTGCTCCGGACCGGAACCATCGCGGGTCATCTCCGGGGCCTCGACCGGGGGCAGCGGGAGGAGCTGGGAGTCCTCCTGAAGCGGCGCGTGCTGGCCGTGGGGGCGCGGGGACGCTACTACCGCCGCCGCGCGCGCGAGCTGGCGCGCCGGGGAGCCGGCGCAGCGGCGCGCCTGGTGCTCGCCAAGCTCCAGGGACGCGGCGGGCCCGACGCTCCTCCGAGCGTGCCCTGGACACCGCTGGCCGCCGATGGGACGACGGCCATCGATCTCTACCATCGCGCTGTCGAGCGCTACCTGCCCCGGCGGTATCCGGGGCGGATCACGGTACTCCGGGCGGCCGAGACCGACCCGGGCCGGCCTGATCTCGGGTGGGCCTCGCTGGCCGATGAGGTCGAGATCCACGTGGTGCCGGGGGACCATCTCACCTCCATCACCCGACACGCCGGGGCCGTCGGCGCATGCCTGCGGCAGTGCCTGAGCGGGACGGCGTCACGATGACCGCCGCGCCGAGCGCGCCGGCTGTCACGCTGCGGTCCGATTCGTGCTGGCGGGCGCCGGATGAGCGGCTCACCCTGTGCCCCGCTCTGGTTCACGTCTGGCGGGCGGGGCTGGACTGGGAGCCGGCACGCATCCGGGAGGCCGAGACGGCGCTCGCGCCCGATGAGCAGGCGAGGGCACAGCGGTTCTTCTTCGAGCGCGACCGCACCCGGTACGTCGCGGGCCGGGCGACCCTGAGGGCGATTCTCGGTCGCTACCTGGGCGTGCCACCCGAAGGCGTCGGGCTCTGCTATGGCCCTCGCGGCAAGCCCGCCCTGGCCTCGAGCCAGACAGCGGCAGCTCTCCGCTTCAATCTCGCCCATTCCGATGGGCTGGCCCTCTATGCCATCACCCTGGGACGGGAGCTCGGCGTCGACCTCGAGCGGCTCCGGCCCGAGTTCGCCACCGATGCCGTCGCCGAGAACTTCTTCTCGAGCGCGGAGGTGGCCACCCTGCGCGGGCTGAGCACCGGTCGGCAGGTGCGGGCGTTCTTCGACTGTTGGACCCGGAAGGAAGCCTATATCAAGGCGCGGGGGGACGGTCTCTGGCTACCGCTGGACCGCTTCGAGGTGGCGCTGGCGCCGGGTGAGCCGGCCGCGCTGCTGGCCACTCACGACGACCCCGCCGAGGCCAGGCGCTGGTCGCTCCGCCAGCTGCAGCCGGGACCCGGCTACGCGGGCGCCCTGGCGGTGGAAGGCGGCGGCTGGCGCCTCGAATGCTGGCAGTGGCCGGAAGGGCTGGCCTCGGCGTGTCAGCCGTGAACGCGGCGCCAGCCGTGGGGCTGGCCTGCCTCGCGGCCTTGTGCTCGGCGGCCGCGCCGGGCCAGGCCCGCGAGACGGTCGAGCACGTCATCACGTTCGACAGGGTCAAGGTGCGCGCCCTGCCCCGTCTGACCGGCACGGTGGACCGGCCCGCGGCCGAGCCCGGCGCCGAGGACTACCGCGGCGCGGTCACCATCGCGCCGGGCGGAGCGCTGGGCTTCGCGCCCGGCCCCGGACGGGTCAACCCGAGCTTCGTGGAGCGCGGCTTCGTCGTCGAGGCTTTCTGGGCCATCAGGACGGGCACGCCCGAGGGGCGCTTCGTCGCCGCGCACTTTCATCCGAAGGACCTGGCAACCGGCTTCGAGGCGCAGCACTGGGGCTACCGGGACGAACTGCACGGGGTCCACATCCGCGCCCTCGACGGCAGGGCCTTCCGGCTCAAGAGCCTGCGCTACCGCGTGACGCGGAATCGCGAGCTGCGCGACCGCCCGTTCAGCATCGACGGCTTCTCGAACTTCAGCGTGAACGTGCTGATCAGCGCCAGCTTCGATCCGCGGCTCTCGGTCCGCACCCAGTTCACGGCCTTCCCCATCGGCCTCGCCCTCGGCAACGATCCCGACCTGCCGTTCCTCACGCTGCCGATCCTCGGCGTCGAGCGGGTCACCCAGCTGTTCGTCGCCAGCTCTGCCAGCGTCGACCTCGACGACATCGTCCTGGAGGCGGCCCCGGTCTCCGCGGCCGATGCGCCCCCGGAGCCGGCCCAGCCTGATGGTGAGACGCCGCAAGAAGAGGAGCGTTGACCCGTGGATCCGGCTTTCTTTCTGGTGGACGTCAATGCCAGTATGATCCCTGGCTGGCCTCTCCTCTCCGCGGCGCTGATCGCATGTCGCTCCCGTGGGGCAGCATGACTTCCTGCGCCTGAGCACCGAGGAGGCTGCGTATGTCGATCTCAAGGTGCGACTGGCCACAGGCCTGCACGAACGGCGGCGCCGGAGTCTCACGCAGGAAGACCTTGCCAAGCGCCTCCAATCGAGCCAACCGCGCATCGCCAAGATGGAGGCTGGCGATCCCTCGGTGTCGTTGGACCTCCTCATCAGATCGCTGCTGATCGAGAAGGCGGGCCTGCTCATCAACTTGACGCAGGACGGGCAGCTCGAGATGCGCGAACTGGTGAGGGCCTCCCTCCGGCGCATCGAATGGGATCCGAAGGGGCTGCCCCTTCGTCTCTTTCCCTTCACCAGGAGGCGCGAGCCAGAAGAACCTAGGAGCGTGTCGGAGAATTTCTCTCCGCCTGGTGTGAGAATTCTGGTGTAGTGAGCGCATGAATACACGCACGCGTCCGGACACGATGCCGGCCGAGCAGGTGCCGTTGATCAGGGTGGAGCCGATGCCGCCTGGGGCCGCGGGGCCCGGGGCCCGCGCCGCAAGCGGCACGAAGGTGTTCCGCCCCTGGAGTCCCGACCAGGCAGCGTTGCTGCCCGCCTCGAAGCGGGAGTACCTGGGGGACGGGCATCTGGCGGTGTTCCTGCGGGACCTGCTCCCGCACCTCGACCTCCGCCCGATTCTGGCGGCGTATACCGAGGATCGGGGGCAGCCGCCGTACGATCCGCGGATGATGACGGTGCTCCTGCTCTACGCCTACAGCCAGGGGGTCTCCAGCTCGCGGCAGATCGAGCGGCGGTGCGGCGAGGATCTGGCCTTCATGTACCTGGCGGCCGATGCGCGGCCGGACCACGACACCCTCTGCGCGTTTCGCCGGCAGCACCTGGCGGCCTTTGCGGGGCTCTTCGTGGAGACGCTGCGGATCGCCGAGGCGGCCGGGCTGTTGAGGCTGGGGCGCATTGCGATCGACGGGAGCAAGATCCGGGCGAACGCCTCCAAGCACAAGGCGATGAGCTACGGGCGGATGCCGGAGCGCGAGGCGGCCTTGCGGGAGGAGATCCGGCGCTTGTTGGAGGAGGCCGAGGCGCTCGACCAGGCGGAAGACACCCGGTATGGCCGGGGCCGCCGTGGGGACGAGTTGCCGGCCGAGTTGCAGGACCCGGCCGCGCGGCAGGAGCGGTTGCGCGCGGCGAAGGCCCAGGTCGAGGCCGCGCGCAAGCGGGAGCTGGCGGCGACGAAGCACGCGCAGGTGGCGAAGATCGAGGCCGCGACGCAGGCGCTGGAAGCGGCGGCCCGGGACACCGCGCGGGCGGCCGGCCAGGCGGCCCCGGAGGCCGCGCGGCCGGCCCCGAAAGCCCAGCGCAACTTCACCGATCCCGAGTCGCGCATCATGAAGACCTCGGACGGATTCCAGCAGTGCTACAACGCCCAGGTGGCGGTCACGGTGGGCACGCAGTTGATCGTCGCCGCCGACGTGGTTGCGGCGCCGAATGACAAGCAGCAACTGCAGCCGATGGTCGAGCAGGTGATCGCGAATGTCGGCAGGCCAGCCGGGGTGATCGCGGACAGCGGGTACTTCTCCGAGGCGAACGTGCAAGGCTTGGCGGAGCGGGCGGGGGCGCTGATCGAGACCCACATCGCGGTCGAGCGGGCGCGCCACGGGGCGCCGCCGAGTGGCCCGCCGCGCGGGCGGATCCCCACCGGGCTGAGCGTGGCCGACCGGATGCGCCGCCGGCTGCGCACCACACGCGGGCGCGCCATCTATGCGCAGCGGAAGATTACAGTGGAACCCGTCATCGGCCAGGTCAAGGGCCGTGGGTTCCGCCACTTCTCGCTGCGCGGGCTCGTGCCGGTGCGGGGCGAGTTCAACCTGGTGTGTGCGGTCCACAACCTCGTCAAGTTGTGGCGGACCGCCGGCGTGGCTGTGCGGCGCTGGGCCGCCGGACGCGAGGTCGCCTATGCCTGACGCGCGCGCCGCAGTTGGGCGCCATGCCGCCGGCTCACCCCTCGATCCCCCCGCCCGCGGCCCGACGGGGCCACAGCCCGCTTGCGGCTTCATTCGTGTGCAGTTCACCCTCATTTCCCCGACACGCTCCTAGCGTGAGTTTACCCCGCAGCGTCCGCCGGCGCGCTTCAGCGTAACCTACTTCGCCTTTCCCGATCGACGGTTACCGGCCTCGCCTCGTTCGCCGGGATCGTAGCTACTAAACGAGTGTCTCGGCAGACGGCTTTCA
>JACPIQ010000036.1 GCA_016188005.1 Candidatus Rokuibacteriota bacterium
ATCCAAGTCATCCGAGAACCGATGGTGAAGATAGCCGCGGGACGAGGCGGTTCCACCCGTGAGGTAGAAGTCGGTCTCGACGGTGTTGATGACCTTCAAGACCCGATCCTGCAGCGGATAGAGGGTGTCGAAGTAGAAGGCCCGATCCATCTACAGCTTTTCGGGGTGATGCGCCGTCAGCCACTCGACCAGGAAGTCGAACCCACGGCGACGGCCCGGCGAGCGAACCCGTTTACGCACGAGGGGCCACCGTTCAACGAGGCCCCGGTACCCAAGCAGTCGGATGATCTCGCGATACGACGCATACTCCAGCAGACGAGCGGTCGCCCACTCTTGGTCCAACCGTCCGAGCGTCGCACGCCCTGACAACAGTTCGGCGAATTGGACCTCGTCGAGCTCATAATCCCACAGGTATGTCGGTCTCCGCAGCATGCTTGCTCCGACTCGAATTGTAACGTCTTTCTGGAGATAAAACGAGACGCGGCTGAGCCGAGATTCCGGGAGGGGCTCAGCCTCCGGGCCTGGGGGGGCCTTCCCGCTTCGGGCGGTCGTCGGGCGCTTCCACGATCCTCGCCGTCAGGTCGATCTTCTGCTTCTTTCGGAGCACCTGGAGCGTGACGGTCTTTCCCACCGCGGAGTCGGCCACGAGGCGCTGCAGCTGGCGGTAGTCCTCGACGGGGGCCTTGTCGTAGGCCACGATCACATCCCCCTGCTGGAGCCCGGCTGCTGCCGCCGGGCTCCCCGGCATCGTGGAGGCCA
This sequence comes from Candidatus Rokuibacteriota bacterium, assembly GCA_016188005.1. NCBI lineage: Bacteria > Candidatus Rokuibacteriota > Candidatus Rokuibacteriota bacterium. The sequence continues at coordinate 760 of JACPIQ010000036.1, forward strand.
CCAGCGCCCCCCCGCCGGTTGCCCCCAACGTCTGCGCCAGCTCGGTGGAAAGCGGCTGGAGCGCGACGCCGAGCCAGCCGCGCACCACCTTGCCCTTCTCCACGAGCTGGTCCACCACGCGCTTGACCATGTTGATCGGGATGGCGAAGCCGATGCCCTGGCCGGCGGCGACGATGGCTGTGTTGATCCCGACGACCTGGCCCTTGAGGTTGATGAGGGGGCCCCCTGAGTTTCCCGGGTTGATCGAGGCGTCGGTCTGGATGAAGTTCTCGTAGGTGGCCAGACCGACGTCCGAGCGGCCCGTGGCGCTGATCACCCCCACCGTGACCGTCTGGTCCAGCCCGAAGGGGTTGCCGATGGCGATCGCCCACTCGCCGACCTGGAGCGCGTCCGAGTCGCCGAGCGCGGCCACCCGCAGCTCGCTGTCGGGCTCGAAGCGGAGCACGGCGAGGTCAGTCTTGGGATCGGCGCCCAGCACGCGGCCCCGGTACTCGCGCTTGTCCGACAGCCTCACCGTGATCTCGTCGGCCCCCTTGACGACGTGGAAGTTCGTGAGGACGAGCCCCCGCTTGTCGATGATGACGCCGGAGCCGAGGCTGGGCTGGCGGAACTCCGGACGCTGGGCCGGGGCCTCGCTGCCGAAGAACTGCTTGAAGAAATCCTGGAAGAACGGGTCGTCGGTGCCGGGGTGGGGCGCACCGGGCCGCCGCGATCGCGAGCGCTGGATGGTTCCCACGTTGACCACGGCGGGGCGCAGCTGCTGCGCCACCCCGACGAAGGTGGCTTGGAGCGTCTCGGGCAGGCTCGTCGCGGGGGCGGGGGCCTGCGCGGAGGCGCCGGACTTCGGGGCCGGAGACACGCCCGCGCGGACCAGGTAGCCTCCGGCCGCGGCGGCCACCACGGCGAGGCCAGCGGCCAGTCCGGTCAGGAGGGAACGATTCATGGCATGAGGCCCGAGGGCGAGCGGATGATACCGGGCGGAATCTGGAGGTGTCAAGGAGTCGAACCGTCGTGGGGCCGCTCGCGCTAGTATCGGATTCGTCATGGCGGGTCTGAGCGCGTGGTGCAGGAGGCGCCCTGACGCCGTCGCCGTCTGGGCCCTCGTTCTCCTCGCCCTCGGCACCCAGGCGCGCGCCTTCCTCCCGGGCCGCGTGCTCTCCCCCGCCGATGCGCTCTTCACGGCCTTCCCCTGGAGGGCGCTCCGCCCCGGGAGCGTGGCGGTGAATCCGGTCCTGACCGACGTGACGTTCCAGATCCACCCATGGCTGCTCCACGTGGCCGGCGAGATCGGCCACGGCCATTTTCCGCTCTGGAATCAGTCGGTCTTCACTGGGGCACCGCTCTTCGCCAATCCCAACAGCGCCGTCCTTTTCCCGCTGAACGCCCTCGCCTACGTGCTGCCCATCGGGCTGGCCCTGGCGCTCGGAGCCGCGGTCAAGGTTCTGGTGGCGGGGCTCGGGATGTACTGGCTCCTGCGGCTCCTCGTCGTGGGACCGCTCGGCGCCTTCGCGGGAGCGGCGGGCTTCATGCTCAACGGGGCGCTCGTCGTGTGGCTCCAGTACCCCGTGGGGAGCGCCATAGCCCTTCTGCCGCTCCTGCTGGCGCTCAGCGAGTGGTTGCGCCAAAGGCCGGGAGGCGGTCCCGTTGTCGCCCTCGGCTGCGCCGTGGCGCTCGACGTCTTCGCCGGCTACCCGCCCATCGCCCTTCTCGGCGTGCTCGCTGCGGCCCTCTGGGCCCTGGCCCGCTCGCCCGGCGCGCCGGGGGGGCCACGCTTCCTCCTGCGCTGGGTGGCCGGCATAGCCCTCGGCGCCGCGCTTGCGACCGTCCAGCTCCTGCCATTCCTCGAGTACATGCGCGAGAGCGCGATCTACGCCTACCGCCTCGAGTGGAAGCCCGTGCTCTCCCTGCCGCCCCGGACGGCCATCGTGTTCCTGATGCCCCACTACTACGGCGGTCCCGCGGACTTCTGGGGCCCGCTGAACTTCAACGAGATCACGACATCCGTGGGGTTGCTGCCCTGGGTCGCGCTGCCGGCGGCCCTCGTGGGCGGCTGGCGGCAGCCCGGCACTCGCTTCTTCGCCTTGCTCGGCGGGCTGGCGGCGGCCATCCTCTACGGTGTGCCGCTGCTCGCGCCGGCGCTGGCCGCCTTGCCGGTCGTCTCGCTCACGATCAGCCTGCGGGTCGCTCCGCTCCTGATCCTGGCCCTCTCCGCTCTCGGCGGCCTCGGGGTGGACGCCGTCGTGCGGCGCGCCGGCGAGTCGAGCCGCGCCCTGCGCTGGGCGGTGGCGGCCGGGCTCTCGGTCATCGCGCTCCTCGCCCTGGCGAGCGTCCTCGACGACTACGCCACGTCGGTGCGTGCGCGGATGGCTGTCCCGCTCGCGCTCCAGTACCTGGCCTTCGTCGCCCTCTCGACGGCGATGGCGCTCCTCCTCTTGCGTGGGGCGGGCGGCGGCCTCGCGCATTCACGCTGGAGCCTGGCGCTGATCCTCCTCCAGCTCGCGAGTACGCTGCCGCTGGCCGCCGGCTACAACCCGGTCATGGAGGCGCGCTGGCTCTATCCCTCGACCCCCGCGATCGAGCATCTCAGGCGGGAGAGCGCGCGGGACCCGGGGCGCGTCCTGCTCCAGGCCAATCTCGCCATGCTCTACGGCCTCTCGGACCCCTCGGGCTACGACGGCATGACCCCGCGCCGGCTCGAGCGCCTCGTCAGGCCCGGCGGCGGGCTCACGCTCCTGGGCAATGGCAGCCTCACGGTCGCCGACATCTGGGGCTCGCCCGTGGTGGATCTGCTCGGGGTGCGTCGTGTGCTCGTGCCGCCGGGGATCACCGTCGCCGGACCCGGCTACGCGCTCGAGTACGACGGCGCCGACGCCCGCGTCTACCGCAACGAGGGGGCCCTGCCGCGGGCCTTTCTCGTGCCCTCGGCGCGCTGCGTGGACGATGCCACCGCGCTCCGGCTGATCGCCGCGCGGAGGGTGGACTTCAGCCAGGAGGTGCTCCTCGCTGGCTGCGAGCGAGCGCAGGCGCCCGGCCTCCCGGCGACGCAGTCGCGCGCGGTGATCCGCCGCGACGAGCCCTCCAGGGTGACGATCGAGGCGGCCGCGGATGCCCCGAGCTATCTCGTGCTCACCGACACGTGGTTCCCCGGGTGGCGCGCCTCGGTGGACGGGTCACCCGAGCCCGTGCTCCGCGCCAACCACGCCCTTCGCGCCGTGGCATTGCAGCCCGGGGCCCACCGCGTCGACTTCGAGTACCGGCCCGAGTCGTTCCGCGTCGGCCTCTGGGTGAGTCTCGCGGCAGCGGCCACGGCGCTTGGCCTCGTCGCGGCCCCGAGGCGCCGCCCGCGCCGCCAGGCCGCGCTCGAGGGGCCACAGGGGCCGCGCCAGCGTGCGGGGGAATGGGCGGCGCTGGGGCTCGTTGTTGCCGTCCTCCTCGGGGGAGGCATGCTCCTGACGCCGCCCGGCCCGACGCTGCCGCCAGCCCCGTTCGATTTCGTGGTGAGCCCCTCGACGGTGCGGGAGGGGGTGCCGGCGGCTCTCCATGTGCGCTATCACGGGCGCGAGGGGCAGCGAGCGTCCGGGCCCGTTGAGCTCTACATCGCCTCACTCCAGGGATGGGAGAGCGCGCTGTTCCTCACGCCGGCGGGGGCCTGGTCCGATCGGCCGGTGCCCTGCCGGAGGGCGCAGGGCCTCGCGGGTCTGGCGCCCATCGAGAGCCCGTGGCCCTGGGAGCGCAAAGTTGGCTCGCTCCGGCTCGCACTGATCGTCGTGGACGCCGGGGCCGATCCCCGATCGCGCTCGCATTGGCTCTTCCAGCCGACCCTGCTCACGCTGGATCTTCGCGCAGGGCTGACGGCTGGCCTGAGAGGATCGGGGACCATGGTGACGCTGGCAGGACTGGGTCTCTCGTGCCTGGCTGGATCGGCTCTCGCCCTCCGGCTCGCCGCACGGCGGCCCCAGGGAGCGAAGGCCCCGGAAAGCGAGGCCCGCACGCGAAAATAGGGGGGCGGCTGCTCCGGCGCCTCCCCTCCGCGGGAGGGAAAGGGCCGATTTTGTGGGCCTTGCCGGAAAAGAAATCTCTAGGGCCTCAGGCACATGGCTTGCTAGCATCACCGTGGAGATATACATCTGGGCCGAGGCATGGACCCAGGCCATCATTCCTCAACCGGGCACGGGGAGGGTCAAGTGATGTTCACGCGGGCGATGCGGTCGCTGCATGGCGCGGGGCGAGAGCGCGGTTTCACCCTGGTCGAGCTGTTGATCGTGATCCTGATCGTGGGGATCCTGGCGGCGGTGGCCGTGCCGCTCTATCTGGGCTACACGGCGGACGCCAGGAGTGCTGAGGGTAAGGCGCTGGCTGGCTCGGCCATGACGGCCCTGCAAGGCTGCGTCCAGGCGCGGGGCGGGGGCGGTACATGCGCCCGGGCGGACGTCGCAACGCGGATCGGGATCAGCTCGGCGACCGGATTGACTGGCGATACCCGCTGGACGGTGGGGACGGCGTCCCTGACGGTGAGCAACACAAACCCGCCCACCTTCTCCGGGACGATCAACGTGTTCGGGGTAGCGGCAAGGGACACGAACAACATCGCCATCGCGATGTACCCGGGGACCTGGGGTGTGGCCCTGAGATGCACGACCACCTCGCTGGTGCCGCCAGCCAACAGCACAGCTGGCGAGCCCTGCTAGACAGTCGCCCCTCTGCCTCGCCGGCGGGGTGATGGGATCGCCAGATCCCGTCACCCCGAGTTGCTCCCGACAGGGAGCGATGCTGCTCGGAGGCGAACCGATCAGGGAGGAGACGCTGCCGTGGTCCCTCCGCCGAGGAGCCGGAGGCAATTCCGCTCCGCGCGGTACCCTGGGAAGGATTGCATCGCTGCAGGGACGGGTGTGATCCTGCGGTGCTCGGAAAGGTCGCTGCCCCGGCCCGACTCGACGGGCGCGGCTTCCTGCTAGCCCGACGGTCCCCCGGCAGCACGGGGGCTCCTCCGTTCCCCCTCTGGAGCGATGCTCTCCTCGTCGCTCTCGTCACCTTGATCGCTTTCCTGCCGGGGATCTTTGGCGAGTTCGTCGGCTGGGACGACGACCGGAACTACCTGGACCTTATCTCCTGGCGCGGTCTGGGGCTCAGCCAGCTCACCTGGATGTTCACGGCGTTTCACATGGGGCATTACCACCCGCTCACCTGGCTGACGCTCGGGGCCGACTACGTGATCTGGGGTCTCAACCCCTTGGGCTTCCACCTCACGAGCCTGCTCCTCCACATGGCCGCAGTCGTGATCTTCCTTCTCGTGGCGCGGCGGCTGCTCAGCGCGGCAGTCCCCGCGGGACTGGGCGACCCGGCGCTGCGGGTCGGCGCGGCGGCGGCGGCCCTGCTCTTCGCCGTGCATCCGCTCCGTGTGGAGTCTGTCGTGTGGCTTTCCGAGCGGCGGGACGTGCTCTCCGGGTTCCTCTACCTCCTGACCGTGCTGGCCTATCTCGAGGCCGTCGCCGCTCGCCGGGACGAGGTGTTGCGGAGCGCCAGGCGCTGGTACGCCGCCTCCGTCATCCTCTTTGCGGCAGCGCTCCTTTCCAAGGCGCTGGTCGTGAGCCTGCCCGCGGCTCTCGTGATCCTTGACGTCTATCCGCTGAGGCGCCTCGGCGGGCAGGCGGGGTGGATGACGAGCGCAGCACGGCGAGTCTGGGCGGAGAAGGTTCCGTTCGTGCTGCTGGGGCTCGCCGGAACCGTCGTCGCATTCCTTGCCCGTGCGCCGTTGCAGGCGGCCGTCGGCCTCAAGGACTTCGGCATCGTCGAACGCGCCGCGCTGTCGCTCTATGGCTACGCCTTCTACCTGAGGAAGATGCTCCTCCCCTACGGCCTCTCGCCGCTCTACGAGATGCACCAGGGCTTCGATCTCTTCGGCGCTCCCGTGCGCTGGAGCGCGGCGGCCGTGCTCCTCCTGGCCACCGTGGTGGCGATCATGCGCCGGCGCTGGCCGGCGCTCGCCGCCGCGGCCGCCGCCTACGCCATCACGCTCCTGCCCGTGATCGGGGTGGTCCAGAGCGGGCCCCAGATCACCGCCGACCGCTACACCTATCTCGCCTGTCTCGGCTGGGCGCTGCTCGCCGGAGCGGGTGTGGGCTGGTGCGCCGAGCGGTGGATGGCGAGAGCGCCAGGTCGCGTGGCCTGGGGCGCAGCGCTCGCGGCCACCACCCTCGTCATCATCGTGCTCGTGGGCACCACGGCGCGGCAGAGCCTGATCTGGCTCGACTCCGTCTCGCTCTGGACGCGCGCCGTCGCCCTCGATCCCTCGAGCGCCCGCGCCCTCACGGGGCTCGCCGCTACCCGCCTCGCGGAGGGGAAGCGCGAGGAGGCGCACAGGCTCGTCGAGCAGGCCGTCAAGCTCAGCCCGCGGCTGCCCGAGGCGCTCGCGGGGCTGGCGGCGATGCTGAGCCTGGACGGGCGGGCCGAGGAGGCCATTCCATACGCGAGGGGCGCCGTGAGTCGGCGACCGCATGACCCCAACCTCCGGCACCTCCTCGGCGAGGTACTCCGCGCCGCGGGCAAGCGGGAGGAGGCAGTGACCGAGTTTCGCGAGGCGATGCGCCTGGACCCGCAATCGACCACGCCCCGCTTCGTGATGGCGCGGACGCTCGCCGAGGCGGGGCGCATCGGGGAGGCGCTCGCGGCTCTCGCCGAGGCCGATCAGCTCGCTCGGTCCCAGAACCCGGCAGACCCCGAGCGCGACCGCTACCAGGCGCTGGTGTACATGCACACCGACTCACAGCGGGCGGTCGCAGCCTGGGACCGCTACCTGGCCGCGCTCGGCCGAGCCCGGGCGCTGAGCCCCCAGCAGGCTGCCCGCGCGATCGAGGCGCTGGGCGCGCTGGATGAGCTGCAGAAGAAGTAAGGATGGGCGGGGGGCTTCCGGAGGCTGAGGGGACCGAGGTTCGCCCCCGGTCCCGCCGCGGTGACTCGGCGCTCGTCTTCCTCGTGACCGCTCTCGTTTTCCTCCCGGGTGTCTTCGGGGAGTTCGTCAACTGGGACGACGACCGGAATTTCCTCCAGAACCTCGACTATCGCGGCCTCGACTGGCCCAACGTGCGCTGGATGCTCACCACGTCTCACATGGGCCCCTGGGCGCCGCTGAGCTGGGTCACCCTCGCCGCCGACTATCTCCTCTGGGGGATGAGCCCGCGCGGCTATCACCTCACGAGCCTTTTCTTTCACTCGGCCAGCGCGACGCTCTTCCTGCTGATCGCGCGAAGGCTGCTCCGGGCGGCGCAGCCCGGGGCGCCCGAGGGAGCGCTCAGGATCGGCGCGGTGGGCGCGGCCCTCCTCTTCGCCGTGCACCCGCTCAGGGTGGAATCCGTCGTGTGGATCACCGAGCGCCGCGACGTGGTCTCCGGCTTCTTCTACATGCTCACCGTGCTCGCATACCTCCGGGCGGTGGAGGGGCGCCTGGCGGGAATGCGGCTTGAGGGGAAGTACTGGCTGAGCCTGGGCTGCTTCGCCGCGGCCGTGCTGTCGAAGTCCATGGTGGTGAGCCTGCCCGCGGTGCTCCTGATCCTCGACGTCTACCCGCTCCGGCGCCTGCCGGGCGAGGGGGGATGGACCGGGGCCGCGGCCCGCCGCGTGATGGTGGAGAAGATCCCGTTCCTGCTCCTGAGCGCGGTGGGCGGCTCCGCAGCCTTCGCCGCGCTCCGGCCGTGGGGGAACATGCTCTCCCTCGACGACTTCGGTGTGGCCGAGCGCATCGCCGTGTCGGCCTACGGGCTCGCGTTCTACCTGTGGAAGACGCTCGTGCCGCTCGGCCTGTCGCCGCTCTATGGTCTGTCTCATCCGTTGAATCCGCTGGCGCTTCCTTTCGTCACCGCCGGCGCTGCCGTGCTCGGGTTGAGCGCCGCCGCCGTCATCGCGCGGCGGCGCTGCCCGTGGCTCGCCGCCGCCTGGTGCGCGTACGTGGTCACCGTCCTGCCGGTCGCCGGCGTCTTCCAGAACGGACCCCAGATCGCCGCCGACCGCTATACCTATCTCCCGATGCTCGGCTGGGCGCTCCTCGGCGGGGCCGGCCTCGCATGGTGCGCCAGCCGCTGGATCGCCGGCGCGGCAGGCAAGCGTCCTGCGGGCGCCGTCCTTGCCACTGCGCTCGGGCTCGTGATCGCGCTGGCGGCCCTCGCCTCGCGTCAGAGCCTCGTCTGGCAGGACTCGATCACGCTCTGGCGGCACGCGGTGGCGCTGGATCCCGGGAGCATGCGTCCTCGCGTGTATCTCGGCGGGGCGCTCCTGGGGGCCGGCTGGCTGGAGCCCGCCGAGCGCGAGTTCGAGACGGCGGTGCGCCTCGATCCGCGGGATCCCGAGGCGCTGATCGGCCTGGCGGCGACTCTTGCCCTCTCGGGGCGGGCCCAGGAGGCCATGGCGCCCGCCCGAGAGGCGGCGCGGCGGCGGCCGAGAGATGCGGAGATCCAGTACCACCTGGGCGAGGTGCTGAGGGCCGCTGGGCACCGCGAGGAGGCCCTCGCGGCCTATGGTGAGTCCTCGCGGGTCAGGCCTCGCTCGCCGGCTGGCGGCTACCGCGCGGCGACCATGCTGGCCGAGATGGGGCGCACGGAGGATGCCCTGGCGGCGCTCGCCGAGGCGCAGCGCGTGGGGCGTGCCGCCGACCCGGCCGATCCCGAGGCCGAGCGCGTCGCCGCGCTGGTCCACGCCCATGTCGACCCTGTCCGCGCCATCGAGGCGTGGGAGCGCTATCTGGCGCTCATGCGGCGGCTCCGGGATCCGAGCCTGTCCGAGATGGGGAAGATGGTCGAAGCTATGGCTTCCTTCGAGGCGCTCCGTGAGCGGCGCGACGCCCGCGCCTCTTCCGTTCGCTGAGGTGAGCGAGATGGCCCGCCACTGGCTCCTGCTGGTCCTGGCGACGGTCCTCTGTCTCGGCCCCTTCGCCGGCAAGGCCTTCCACGTCGACGACCCACCCTTCCTCTGGGCCGCCCGGCAAATCCAGTCGCATCCCGCTGACTTCTATGGCTTCCGGGTCAACTGGTTCGGCCGGGACCGGCCCATGTCGGAGGTGGCGACGAACCCGCCCCTGACCTCGTATTACCAGGCCGCCGCCGCCAGCCTGGCTGGCTGGAGCGAGACGGCGCTTCACCTGGCCTTCCTGCTTCCCTCGATCGCCGTCGTGCTCGGGACCTACGTCGTGGCTCGAGCGGTCTGTGCCCGGCCTTTCCTCTCGGCGCTCCTGGCGCTCGTGACGCCCGCCTTCGTGGTGTCGGGCACGAGCGTCATGTCGGACATGATGCTCACAGCCTTCTGGGTCTGGGCGGCGGCGCTCTGGGTGCGGGGGCTCGACCGGGACTCCTCCGCGAGCCTGGCAGGTGCAGGTTGCCTTGCTGCTCTCGCCACGCTCACGAGGTACTACGGGGTGAGTCTCGTGCCGCTGCTCCTTGCCCATGGGCTTGCCGCACGGCGGCGGCCCGGCAGATGGGCGCTCTGGCTCTTGCTTCCCCTCGGAGCGCTGGCGGCCTATCAATGGGTCGGGCTCTCCCTCTACGGGCGGGGACTCGTCCTCGACGCCGGATTGTATGCCGGCGCGTTCCGTGCCGAGATGGGCCTCCCGCTCTGGGCGAGGGCCGGGACGGCGCTGGCCTTCGCCGGGGGAAGCCTCGCCACGGTGGCGCTCTGCGCGCCCTGGTGCTGGTCTCGCCGCGCCGTCGGATGGACCGCGGCCGCCGTGGCCGCCGCCACGCTCGTCGTCGCCCGCACCGGCAGCATCGGCGGTTTCCCCCTCGTCGAGTCGGGCGCTGTCCGCTGGGCAATCGTCCTGCAACTTGGGCTCTGGATCCTCGCCGGCTGCGCCATCGTGGGGCTGGCGGCGGCCGATGTCCGGCGGCGGCACCCGGGCTCGCTCCTCCTCGGGTTGTGGGTCATGGGTACTCTCGCGTTCGCGGGCTTCTTCAACTGGACGGTGAACGCGCGCGCGATGCTGCCCATGGCCCCTGCCGTCGCGATCCTCCTCGCGCGCCGGCTCGAGCAGCAGGGCGCGCTCACCCGGGGCCGCTTGCGCTGGCCGCTGCTGCTTCCGCTGGCGGCGGGAGCCGCGCTGGCGCTCTGGGTCGCGCAGGCCGACTACAGCTGGGCGCACAGCGCGCGGCAGGCCGCCGCGGTGGTCCACCGGCTCTACGGCCGGGGCCCGGGTCCGCTCTGGTTCGAGGGGCACTGGGGCTTCCAGTACTACATGGAGGCGGCGGGCGGGAGAGCCGTGGATTGGGAGGGCGCGCGCCCCGCGCCGGGGGAATGGCTCGTGGTCCCCGCCAACAACACCAACACCTTCCTCAGGCCGCAGGGAGTGGTGTCCCTTCACCGAGTGCTCGAGCTCCCGTCGCCGGGTTTCATGGCGACCATGAACCGGTCGGTCGGGGCGGGCTTCTACTCGGATGTCTGGGGACCGCTGCCCTTCGCCGTGGGCCGCGTGCCGCAGGAGCGCTACTACGTCTTCGTGGTCCGTGGCTTGATAGAGATCCCGGCGCCCGTGTCCGGCGGCTCGGCCGACACGGCTACCGGCGGACCGGACAAGACAGCAACCCGACGGAGAGGTCGCCCCCCGAGGCCGGCCGGGGCCCGGGGCTCAGAATCTGCGCCAGATGGCTCCATTCTGCCAGAAAATGTACCTCCGGTCGTGCGAGACCGTGCCGGAGACATTCCATCGCTTCGCGATCACGACACCGTTCCGCATCACTCCCTCGGACCGGGCCCCTTTCTCGCTGACCAGGACGAGGGCCGCCTCCTCCGCGCGCAGCACAAGCCCCGATCCGCCCCCTGTGTTCCACTCGCCCAGGATGTCTTGGGCCCGGGCAGCTTCGTCGACGCATGAGAGATCCAGCACAGTCCCTCCCCGCTCCCGGATCCTCTCGCGGTTGAGTGTCCACGAGGTGGCCGGGAACAGGATGTCCAGGAAGTAAGGGGTGTCGACCCGCTGCCGCAAGTAGGGCGCGAACCACGGCAGCGGCGGGTTGCCCGGGCATGTCCCGGCAACCCTGAAATAGACGTCCCCCTGATTCCGCTCGTGCCACCGCTCGGCGTGGTAGAGCAGCTCGAGCCGGGGCGCTGCGTAGAGGTGCCGGGAGTCGGACAGCAATGACATGGTTTCGGCCGCGTTGACGAGCAGCAGCCCGAACAGCCCGCCGACGAAGAGCCGCCGGCAGGCCGCGGTCGCCGCACTGCGCTGCAGACCACCCGGGTCGCCCTTCGGCGGCGCCGCCGCGCCCGACCAGAGCGCCAGCGCGTGGGCCACGAAGATGCCCAGGATGGCGACGTAGGCGTAGTTCAGATTCTGCAGCAGGTAGGACGCGGGGCGCTGGAGCGAGCGGCCGAACGAGACGATGGACGAGTACGCCAGGACGAACGCGTAGCCCGGAGCGAGCCGGCCGAGGCCCGCGAGGCCGCAGCGCCGCCATCTCAGGAGGCCCAGGCCTCCCCCGCCGATCGCGGCAGCAGCAACGCTCGCCACGTTGAGCGCGAGCCACGGGCCGCCGGGCCACCTGAAGCCCAGGAACATGGTCCTGTCGCCCGCTGCGAGCTCATACACGGAGGGCAGGAGGACCCCGCCGAGCCAGAAATTCAGGTGGGAGACCGCCAGGGTCAGTCCGCGGAGGATGTCCGCCGACATATTCACCCGGACGTCCGAGGCCTGGACACTTCCCAGGCGGGAGAAGAAGTCGAAGAGGCTGACTGTCGCGTACAGGACGGGGACGAGGGCGAGCATTGCAGCGAGTCGGACGCGCCGCCTCACACCGCCGAAATCGGGCCGGGGCGTCTGGCCCTGTGTTTCGGGCTTCCGTCGCAACGCGGAAACGACGGTCGCGAGTGCGGCGAGGAGGCAGTACACGATTCCGAGCTCATAGGTGAACGCCGCGCAGATCGCGAGGAGGACCGACGCGTTGGCCGTACGCTCGCGCCCGGTCTCAAGAAAGTCGAGCAGGCGGGAGAGCGAAAGGCTCGCCAGGACCGTGAAGAGGATGTAGCCGGTGATGTGGTGCCAGATGACCATCTCGGAGGAGATGAACAGGCTCGAGAACAGACCCGCGACGACGAGGTTCGGCGCCGGGGTGCGCGGGGAGACTCTTTGGAGCAGTCCATACAGCAGGAGCGACTGCGCGGCGTGGAGCGAGATGCCGGTAGCCTGCCAGAGAAAGAAGTTCCGGCCGAACAGGGCGTGCTGCGCGGCCAGGAAGAGGTAGAGGATCGGCCGGAACAGGATGTGATCGCCGATGGAAACCGAGCGGTTCCACGAGGGCGAGTACGCGAGGAGCTCGAGCGGGCTGTCGAACTGGCTGGCCTCGTAGAGGTAGACGAGCTGGTCCCACCGTGGGACGCCCCAAAGGCCATCGCGGTACACGGCCCAGGCGAAGAGGACAAGAAGGAGCCGCAGGCACGCAGGACGCCCGGCGAGCCCAAGGAGTCGCCGGCGGGCGGCCATTGCGGACGGACCGGGCTCCGTGTCAGGACGCATCGGTCGAGGAACTGCTCAGGAGCAAGCGCTGACCTCGGTTCCCCGCACCGCGTAGTGGTAGGTTCCCTCGGCCGCCTGCCCGCCGCAATCGAGGCGGAGGCGGGAGAGGTCCCGCCTCCCGAGGGTCTGGGCGAACACCGTCAGCGCCGTGTGGTCGCGAAGCCGAGACTGGGTTCCGCGGGTGTCGCGCCCCACTCCGTCGTAGTGGGGCGGCGGACCCAGCCCGTCCACGCACACGAGGGCATTAACTGGCGCCTTCGCCTGCTCCAGGTCCGACCGGATGAGCTCGGCGGCGCAAGTGTAGTCGAGGGTCAGATAAAGGCGCCTTGGCCGCCGCGGTTGCGGTAGCGCGGCGGCTACCACAGGCCGCCCAGGACGAGCCTGCCGAGGAAGCGGAAGAAGGACAGCCCGGTGAGGGCGGACGGGGTGCCCAGGGTCCTCGCGCTGCCGGGGAAGGGCGAGGCGGTGGCGATCTCGCGCAGCAGGGCCATCATGCGGGCGTCCCCGGCCAGAAAGGGATCACCGCGTACGATGGCCTCCACCTCTTCCATCGGCAGCGCGCCGAACGGGAAGCGCTTCCAGACGGCCTCGCCCCACTGGTCCGGGTCGGTGAGCGCCTCCACGTAGGCGGCGAGGAAGAGGAAGCGCACGTAGGCGGTGACCTCCTGGGCGGTGATGTCCCGAAGGGCTCGGACCTTGCGGTCCGGCGGCCCGTACCAGTGGTCGTAGCTGGCGTGCATGCGGTCGAGCCAGGCAAGGAGACTCGAGCCGTTGGTAAGCCAGATCAGGTCCGCGTCGGGCAGGCGCTCTTCGAGCAGGTAGCGGATGAGAAAGGGGCGCTGGGGCGGGGCCTCGGCCAGCAGCGCGCGGGCCGAGACAAAGTCCCCGGATCGCACCAGGTCCCGCAGGCGCTCGTGGGCGGCCTCGAAAGGATCCACGGACCTTCCGTCGCGCAGCAGCGCCTTGCCCCCGGCGGAGTAGGCATAGGTGCCCGGGGGTGCCTGGCTCCCGCAGTCCAGCTGGATCGTCGTGATGTCTCGGCGCCCCAGGACCTGGGCGATGGTGATGCGGGCCGTGTGCTCACGCAGTTGGGGGCGCTGGCCGATCCAGTAGCGCCATGCCCAGGCGTTGGGAGGCGGCTCGAGGCCGTCCACGCAGACCCGCGCCTGTGGTGGCGCGCCCGAGGCTCGGAGATCGAGTCCGATGAGGTCGCCCGCGCGCGCGTAGTCAAGCGCCATGTAGGCGTCCGCCGCCCGGTGACGCCACAGCTCGAGCCGGATGGCGGCGATGTTGGACAGGGCGATGAGCCCCACGGCTGCCGCCAGGGCGGCCTGCCGCCATCGGGCGCCCGGGTCTCCGCCGATCTGGCCGGAGAAGGGCTCCAGCGCGCCTGCCAGCACGATGGCCACCACGGGCGTGAGGTAGATCCAGTAGCGTAGGGGCCGCGGCTCGGCCGAGTAGAGCACGACGGAGAACCCCGCGAGAAGGACCAGCAGCGGCAGGAGGTTCCACTCACGGCCGTGGCACCGGAGGAACAGGACGAGCATGGCCCCGGCCACGGCCAGGCTGGCGGCGTCGAGCGGCGCCACGGTCATGTGCCAGCGGTAGGTGTTGTGGCTGTTGAGCGCCATCGCGAGGGGCTGCAGGAAAGCCCCGACGCCACAGGTGAAGACCACGGCGAGCACCAGCAGGGCAGGGGTGGCCAGCGCCGCGGCGAGCCACTGCGCCCCCCGGTGGAGCCATCGCGGGCGGGGTGCGGGAGCGGGCTGCCGGCGCGCCCAGAGGGAGAGGAGCATCCGGAGCATTCCGAGCATCACGGCGAGGTAGGCGAGCATGACGGAGAAAGTCCACGCAGGACCCGCGTCCCGGAGGAAGGGCCAACCAAGCGTCATCAGGGGGCGGAAGGCCTCTACCGACTCCACGTCGCCCCAGTGCACGAAGACAAGCAACGGGTAGACGGCGCTCAGGAGGACCACCGGCGCCCACCGGTCATAGCGCTGCAGCCGCTCGCGGGCATCTCCGGGACTCAGGAGGGCGTGGGCCAGGATGCCAGCGGGCCCGATGAGCGACGAGGCGCGGGAGAGCGAGGAGACAAGCGCGGCGAGGAACGCCGCCCCGTATAGGCTCCGGGAGGGCAGGCCCGCCCGGTGGCGCTGCTCGCAGGCCAGGTACAGGTTGAGCAGGGCCAGCACGCCCACCATGGTGATCGTATGCGGCAGTGCTGCCGGGAAGAGAGTGGCATGGAAGCCGAGGTAGGCCGTGAAGTGGAGACCGGCCGCGGACCAGGCCACGCGCCCGCCGAGGCCCAGCCGGCGCGCGAGCGCCCAGACCAGGGCGGAGGCGGCCAGGTGCCAGATGAGCCCAAGGCCAGCGAGCCGGCCATAGGTGGGACCCAGCAGCCATGTCCCTGCCAGGGCGTACATTTTCCAGAGCGCGCGGGGCAGGTGGCCACGGTCCGGCGCCAGCACGTGAGCGATCGTCTGCAGGATGGAGCGGTCGCCCCGCTCGGCCTCCATCACCGGGAGGATGATGATCATGTCATCGCCCACATGGCTGCGGACAAGGGGTGGCAGCAGGACGGCGAGGTAGAAAGCGGCCAGGACCAGGACGACCGCAACGTGCAGCCGAGGGGTCCTCGCTTCTGGCGGGGCGTGAGTCACAGGTCTCGCTCGCTCAGGGTCTCCAGTGATACACCTCGCGCAGCGTCTGCAGCAGGTAGGCGGCGCCCCAGCGGAACATCTGCAGCTTGCGCTCCCCGCCGATGCGCGGGGGCTCGTCGGCCGGGATCTCGGAGACCTTGAGGCGCTTCTTGGCGGCGCGGATGGACAGGAGCGGCTCCACGCCGATCACGGTCCCGAGGAGCTTCTCCGGGGCATAGCCCTCGTCCCGGTGAAGCTCCAGCTCCCAGAAGAGCCTGGTGCGGTAGGCGCGGAACATCACGAAGGCGTCGGTGTAGCGGCCGCCGTGCAGGAGGTTGATCAGCC
>JACPIQ010000037.1 GCA_016188005.1 Candidatus Rokuibacteriota bacterium
CGAGCTTGATCCCGAGGTCTTCCGTGATCGCCTTGCCGCCGCTCACGGTCGCGATGTCCTCGAGCATGGCCTTGCGGCGATCGCCGAAGCCTGGTGCCTTGACGGCGCAGCACGCGAGCGTCCCGCGCAGCTTGTTGACCACGAGCGTCGCCAGGGCCTCCCCTTCCAGGTCCTCGGCGATGATGAGCAACGGCTTGCCTGCCCGGGCAACCTGCTCGAGCAGCGGCAGCATGTCCTTCATCACGCTGAGCTTCTTCTCGTGGATGAGGATCAGCGCGTCCTCGAGCACCACCTCCATCCGCTCCGCATTGGTCACGAAGTAGGGCGAGAGGTACCCGCGGTCGAACTGCATTCCCTCGACCACCTCGAGGGTCGTCTCCATCGCCTTGGCCTCTTCGACCGTGATGACGCCGTCCTTGCCGACCTTGTCCATGGCCTCGGCGATCAAGTTCCCGATCGCCTTGTCGTTGTTCGCGGCGATCGTGGCGACCTGGGCGATCTCCTTCTGGTCCTTGGTGGCCTTGGACATGTGCTTCAGCTCCTCGACCACCATGTCGACCGCCTGCTCGATCCCCCGCTTCAGGCCCATCGGGTTCGCGCCGGCCGTCACGTTCTTGAGCCCCCCGCGGAAGATGGCCTGCGCGAGCACCGTCGCGGTCGTCGTCCCGTCACCCGCGATGTCGGAGGTCTTGGCGGCCACTTCCCTCAGCATCTGCGCGCCCATGTTCTCGGCGGGATCCTTGAGCTCGATCTCCTTGGCGACGGTCACGCCGTCCTTGGTGATGGTGGGGCTGCCGTACTTCTTGTCGATGACGACGTTCCGTCCCTTCGGCCCGAGCGTCACCTTGACGGCACGGGCCATGATGTTGACCCCGCGCAAGACTGCGGCGCGGGCTTCCTCGTTGAACAGGAGCTGCTTAGGCATGGGTGCGTTCCTCCCGGGTGTGGGCGAATGGTCGAGGGCGGCCGGGCCGCTCGCTTAGGAGCCGAGGATGCCGAGGACGTCCTCCTCCTTCATGATGAGGTACTCGTGGCCGTCCAGCTTGACCTCGCTGCCGGAGTACTTGCCGAAGAGGATCCGATCGCCCGCCTTCACCGCCACGGGGAGCGTCTTGCCGCCCTCGGTCACCTTCCCGGTCCCGACGGCGATCACCTTGCCCTCCTGCGGCTTCTCCTTGGCGGTATCGGGGATGATGATGTTGCCGTGCTTGTCCTCCTGCTCCTCGAGACGCTTGACGAGCACGTGGTCATGGAGCGGGCGCAGCTTCATCTGGTGCGTTGCGTGAGCCATGGCGGATGCCTCCCTTGCTGCCCGGTGTGGTGCGCGCGGCTGGTGGAATTGTCCAGCGGCGATAGTGTACCACTGAAATAGTACACTGTGACAAAATTGTTATGATGTACTATTGGGTCATAGAGTATGAAGACCGCGATGAATCTCACGATAGACGGGCACAGCCCGCTTCCGATCCGCCGGCAGCTGACGGAGCAGCTCAAGCACGTCATCGAGAGCGGCGGCGTCGCGCGGGGCGAGGCCCTGCCCAGCATCAGGGAGCTGGCCGGCTTCCTCGCCATCAACACCAATACGGTTGCGCGCGTCATCGAGGATCTCAAGCGGAGCGGCTACGTGGAGGCTCGGCGGGGGGCGGGCGTGTTCGTGGCCTCGGCGCCGCCTGCCCGCCCCTCGTCTCACCTCCGCCAGGGCTTCTTGCGAGATACGGTGATCAGGGCGGCGGCCCTCGGGATGACCGCCGACGACGTCGCGGTGGGCGTTCTGAGCGTGGCCGGCGTCCGGCCCGCCGCCGTCCAGGGGGCCGTGGACGTTCTCCTCGTGGAATGCAGCCCGCCGGAGCTCGACTTCCTTGCCGGGCAACTCGAGGCCCACCTCCCGGTCCGCGTCGACAGGGTGCTCCTCGGCGAGCTGGCGGCGGTCGCGCGGCGGCAGAAGCCAGACGGTCGCTGGCGGGCCGCGGTCACGAGCTTCTGCCATCTCCCTGAGGTGGAGCGGCTCCTGAGCGGCAGAGGCGTCCCGGTGATCGCGCTCCTCGCCGAGGCGCATCTCGAGACCCTCCACCGCCTGGCCCAGATGCCGGCGGGGACACGGGTGGGCGTGGCCTCCGCCGCCGCGGAGGCGGCTCACAACCTGGAGCACTCGATCGCGAACGCCGGCCTGCCGAACATCGCGCTGGTCGGGGCGTGTCCCGCCGAGGGGGTCGCGTTGGGTCGCCTGCTCCGACGGGTGGACGTCATCGTCTGCTCCACCTCCGCGGCCGAGCGCGTCCGGGGCCTTGCGGGCGACGCCGTGCAGGTGATGATCGACGACCGGGCCCTCGATCAGCGCGCGGTCGAGATGCTCGCGGCCCTCCTGGTGCGACAAGACGGCGACAGGCCGGCGGCCGCTGCGTCCCCCGACCAGAGGGGCCTGAGCCCTCGCCGTCAAGGAAGGAGATACCCCATGGCGATCAGCAAGAAAGCTTCACTCCGAAGGACATCGCCGGAGCGAGAAGCCGCCGGCGAGCGGGCCGCCACTCGCAGCGCCCAGCGCCAGAAGGCCGCGGGCGCCGCAGCGAGCGAGACGCAGAACGTACGGCAGTTCGCCAAGACGCGCATGGCGGCTATCCGGGCTCACACCCAGGCGCGAGGGCAGCGGCGCCAAGCCCAGCGCGACTCCCGCTGAGACCGGAGAAGCGATCGGCCGTGACCTACCGGCTGACCGCGTGGCGCCGCGGGCTCAACCGCCTGGTCCGCGCCCTCCTCTACATGGGGCTGGGTCCGCGACACACCTATCTGCTGAGCGTGCGGGGGCGCCGGACCGGCCGGCTCCACTCGACCCCGGTGACGCTGGTGGAGGCGGCAGAGGCCCGTTGGCTCGTGGCGCCCTACGGCGAGGTTGGCTGGGTGCGCAACGCCCGCGCCGCCGGCGAGGTCACGCTCCGGCGTGGCCGCCGCTCGGAGACCGTCGGGCTGGCCGCCGTGGAGCCGCAGGAAGCCGGCGGCGTGCTGAAGCGGTACGCCACCGAAGTGCCCATCACCCGCCCCTTCTTCGAGGCGAGGCCGACCTCCCCGGTGGAGGCCTTCGTGACGGAGGCCTCGCGCCACCCGGTGTTCCGCATCGCCCCCCGGGGGAGTGCCGCGCCCCCGGGACGGTGAGTGGACGACGGGCCTCGGGGCGGCGTATATTCCACCTCGGACGGATGACCCGCAGGCCAACAATCACCGGGGACACTCCCAGGAGAGCTCCATGCGCACCTACTACGACATCAAGCTGAGCGACCGCACCGTCGCCGGGCGGGACCTCGAGGGCGAGGCCATCGTCAGGGCCGGGCGCTACCTGATCGCCAGGACGCTGCTCGACCTCGGCGCGGCCACGGTGGCTCCGCTCTCGCCGCAGAACCCACTGATCTTCTCGGCCGGCCCCTTCGCCGGCACGACCTTCTCCAACGCCAACCGCACCAGCATCGGCTGCAAGAGCCCGCTCACGGGCGGGGTCAAGGAGGCGAATGCCGGCGGCACCCTGAGCTACGGGCTGGGGCAGCTCCGGATCGCCGGGTTCACGCTCCTCGACGCCTCGCCGCACTGGGTGGTCATCCACTTCAAGAAGGACGGCGGCATCGCCTTCGACGACGGCGCGCCGTATCTGGGCAAGGGCAACTTCGAGGCCGCCCGCATGCTGCACGCCCGGTACGGCAAGAAGGTGAGCCTCGCCCTCTGCGGGCCGGTGGGCGAGTACCAGGGCCTGCTGGCGGGCATCGCCATCAGCGACAAGGACAACCGGCCCTCCCGCCTGGCGGCACGCGGCGGGGTGGGCGCGGTCATGGGGGCCAAGAAGGTCAAGGCCATCGTGGTGGACCTGGACCGCATCCCGCCCCTCGAGGACAGGAAGAAGGTCAACGCCAGCATCAAGGACTACGCGCGGATGCTGCAGGCCGACGGCGTCGTGGCGAACTTCTACGCCAAGCTCGGCACCATGGGCATGGCCGATGTCCAGAACCAGCTGGGTGGACTGCCGGTGCGCAACTTCAGCGCCGGCCAGCAGGCCAACCTCTCGGCGGGCGAGACGTTCAAGATGGGCGCCGAGTACATCGGCCCCCTCAACACCTCCCGCGGCGGCGAGCAGACCCATCCCTGCATGCCCGGCTGCGTGATCCAGTGCAGCAACGTGTACCACGACGCCGGCGGCAGGGAGGTGGTCTCCCCGGTGGAGTACGAGACGCTGGGGTTGCTCGGGACGAACTGCGGCATCAGCGACCCGGACGACCTGGCGGGGCTCAACTTCATCGCCAACGACCTGGGCGTGGACACGATCGAGCTGGGCGCGATGCTCGGGGTGCTCATGGAGGCCGGCCTCGGGAAGTTCGGCGACGTGCGGTTCATGACCGACTGCCTGGCCGAGATCCGCCAGGGCACCGAGCCGGGGCGCCTCTGGGCCCAGGGCACGGCGCGCGTCGGCCAGCAATACCATGTCCGCCGCGTGCCTGTGATCAAGAAGCAGTCCATCAGCGCCTACGATCCCCGGGTCGTGGAGGCCACGGGCATCTCGATGATGGCCACGGCCCAGGGCGCCGACCACACCGTCGGCAACCTGCCGCGGCTCAAGACGCGGGAGATGGACGCGGAGTCGCTCATCAGCCAGAGCCTGCTCCACCAGACCCAACACCGAGTTCCTGACCGGCGCCCTCAACGCCGCCCACGGGACCCACCTCACCGCGGACTTCTTCGAGGCCCTCGGCCGCGAGACGTTGCGCCTGGAGCACGAGTTCAATCGCCGGGCCGGCTTCACCGAGAAGGACGACGAGCTGCCCGAGTTCTTCTACAGCGAGCCGGTGCCGCCCACCGACCGCGTGGCGCGCTTCCACGGGGCCGAGGTCCACGGCATGTACGACCGCCTGCCCGTGGAGGCGGGATCCCGATGAGATACGGCTTCGCGCTCTTCGCCGGCATCGCCCCCGAGGTCATCCGCGCCGCCGCGCGCGAGGCCGAGGGGCTCGGCTACGACTCGTTCTGGGTGAACCACCCTGGCGCCATCGACGGCCTGGCCGCGCTCGCCGAGGCGGCGCGCGCGACCGAGCGCATCGAGCTCGGCATCGGCGTGATCCCGCTCCACACGCGCGGCCCGGCGAGCATCGTCCAGGGCGTGCGCGGCAACGATCTGCCTCCCGCGCGGCTCCTGCTCGGGGTGGGGAGCCCGAACCCGGACGCCCTCAAGCGCGTGCGGGCCGGGATCGCCGAGCTCAGGGCCCGGCTCGCGGTGCGCCTCGTCGTGGCCGCCCTCGGGCCCCAGATGTGTCGCCTCGCCGGCGAGGTGGCTGACGGGGTGCTCTTCAACTGGCTCACTCCCGAGCATGCGCGCCTGTCGGCCGGGTGGGTGCGGGCCGGCGCTGCCGCCGCGGGGCGGCAGCCGCCCAGGCTCTCTGCGTATGTCCGCGTTGCGCTCGGTTCCGGCGCGAGCGACCGTCTGGCCGAGGAGGGTGCGCGGTATGCGGCGATCCCCGCGTACGGGAGCCACTTCGCGCGCATGGGAGTGAAGCCCGTGGACACCGCCGTCGCCGCCCAGAGCCCGGAGGCCATCGCGGCCGCCCTTGGGAAGTGGGCCGGCGCCGTCGACGAGGTCGTGCTCCGCGCCCTCACCGCGGGCGACACCGTGGAGGAGACCCTGACGCTCCTCCGGGCGGCCAAGCAGGCGTGAGGCGGATTGCCGCTGGTCAGCCGCGCCGGGACACGCCGAAGGACGCCAGCTTCGCCCGGGAAAGGCGCTTCACCTCGATCCACAGCCGGCCCAGGCCCAGCAGGAGGAAGAGGAGGAGCAGGTTGGCGACCGCGTAGCGCCACCAGCTGTTGAAGCGGAGGTGCAGGTACTGGTTCACCAGCGTCAGGACGATCAGCTGATGGACGAAATAGAGGAAGAGAGCGGTCCGGCCCAGCGTTGCCAGCCATGTCAGCCGGAGGCCTCGCACCTCGCCGCCGTAGTAGAAGAGGGCCATGAGGACGAAGGTCATGCCGATCACCCAGACCGCCGTCGCCCCGCGCGGCGTCCAGTGCCGGTTGAGGATGAAGTCGCGCTTGAACATGAAGCGGTACTCGGTGTGCGCCCACGCGTCGTACGCGAATAGCCACGCGATGCACACGAGGCCGGCCGCGGCGATGGCGAGCATGTAGCGGGCACGGCGGCGCGCGTCGGGTTGTTCCACCCAGAGCTGCCCGAGCACGAGGCCGAAGAGGACGAGGGCGACCCAGGGCCAGGGCGGAAACTCGAAGAAGAGGACGCGCGAGCCCATGGGATGGGCGGCCACCCAGTCGCCCAGCGGGCCAAAGCACCAGCCGAAGGACAGGTACACGAGCACCGCCGTGGCCACGACCACGTAGCGCGCCACCCGAGAACGCAGGAGGAGACCGACGGGGGCCGCCACGATGATGCCGAGCCCGATCGTCTGCAGAACCCCATTGTTCCAGAACGGATCCTCGGGGAAGACCAGCACGTTCAGGAGGAGGCCGGCCAGGATGATGCGGCCGCCGCGCTTCGCGTACTTCCAGAGCGTGGGGAGCAGCTGCTCGGTGACGCGGCCGCGGACCTTCCCGAGCGACAGCGGCAGGCAGAAGCCGACCAGGAAGAGAAAGGTCGGCGCGGCCACGGCCATGGTCACGTAGATGGAGTAGTACCACGGCCACCCCATGGAGCGGTCCTGCCACCAGCGCCCCGTGTGGTTGACCACCATGAAGACCAGGGCGAAGCCGCGGAGGGCATCCAGGAACACCAGGCGCCCGGAGGCCGGGCGCGCGCCTGCCTCGTTCATGCTCGCTTCCTCTCTCCACGCCCCCAGAGCGAGCATACAACGTGTCCCGCGCGACGTGAGGTCGTGCGGGCTGCTCCCGGCCGCCCTCTTCGGACATAGGGGCTCGACGCGGACACCGTCGGGGGCGCCCACTTGACAGCGAGCCACTTTGGGCCGATTCTCGGCCCAGCGGGCCGCACCGAATCCACACCAACGTGGAGGCATCACGATGAGCGCAGTCACTCGACGGGATGTGCTGAGACTGGGCGGCGCGGCCGCCGCGGCGGGGCTGGGCCTCCCGGCCGTCCTCCGGGCCCAGCAGAGAGAGGTCCCCATGCTGGGCCTCTGGTCCTTCACCGGCGCCTTCTCCGACGTGGGCCCCGTCCTCGACCGGGGGATGAAGCTGGCCCTCGACGAGCGCGGGATGAAGATCCAGGGCAAGACGATCAAGTACATCACCCGCGACGACGAGACCAAGGCGGGCAGCGCCACGCGGCGCGCCGAGGAAGCCGTGGATGCCGAGGGCGTGAAGTACATCATCGGCCCCTGGTCCTCCGGCGTCGCCTTGGCAGTCTCGGAGGTGGCCAAGCGGAAGAAGGTCTTCCACTACTTCAGCGGCGGCACCGAGGACATCTCGGGCGCGCGCTGCCACCGCTACTCGTTCCAGTGGGCGGCGAGCCCCTACACGGCCGCGAAGACCGTGGTGGACACCTTCATGCAGGCCAACCCCAGGGCCAAGCGCTGGCACCTGCTGGTGGCCGACTACGCCTTCGGCTGGTCGGTAGAGAAGTACATCAAGGAAGTGGGCAAGGGGCACGGCATCGAGTTCGTCGGCGCCGACCGGCACCCGCTCGGCGAGCGCGAGTTCTCCAACTACGTGACCAAGGCGGCGGGGAACAAGCCCGACGTGGTCGCCATGATCAACTTCGGGCTGGACGCCGTCACCGGCGCCCGCGAGATCTTCAACTTCGGGCTCACACCCAAGATCCCGCTCATCATGACCTGGTCCTCGGGTGTCGAGGAGCTCGTCCAGCTCGCCCCGGAGATCCGGGAGAACATCTGGGTCGGCTCGAACTTCTACTACACGGCCGACACGCCGGTGGCGCGCGAGTTCGTGAAGAGCTACCAGGCCAAGTTCGGCGGCCCTCCCGGCTACGCGCCGGCCGCCGCCTACGGCATGACACGGATGTTGCTGCACGCCATGGACAAGGCCAAGTCCACCGAGGTCCCGGACGTGATCAAGGCCCTCGAGGGCCTCGAGGTGGACGACCTGGTCGGGCGCATGCGCGTGGACCCGAAGACCCACCAGACGCTGCGCCCGTTCTTCTTCATGCGCTGCAAGAAAAAGGGTGCGATGAAGCACCCCATGGACTTCGCCGACATCGTCGCGACGGGCTCCACGCCGCTGCCGGCGGCGTACGCGGCCTGCAAGGACATCGGAAGCCTCTGACAGCGAGTACACCTCGCTCGTCGCCTCCCTCGCCGCCTCGCATCCGGATCCTCTTGAGCGGCCGGCGGGGCGCAGCCGCTGCGTGAACGCCGCCCTGCTCTTCAGCCAGCTCCTGAACGGCATCGCGACGGGCATGCTTTACGCGTTGATGGGCGTCGGCCTGGCGCTCATCACGGGCGTGCTCAACATTCCCAACTTCGCCCACGGCGCCCTCTTCGCCCTCGGCGCCTATTTCCTCTACGCGGTGATCCAGGTCGTCGACAACTTCTGGCTGGCGCTGCTGCTTGCCCCCCTGGGCGTCGGGCTGCTGGGCGTCCTCATCGAGTACGGGGGGATCCGGCCGCTGTACAGGGCCGGCCACGACTACCAGCTCCTGCTCACGTTCGGGTTGTCGCTGATCGTGACCGAGGGCATCATCGTCGTCTGGAGCCCCGTCGGCATGAGCCAGCTCCCGCCGCCGCTCCTGCGGGGCGGCGTCGACCTCGGCATCACGTTCTACCCGAAGTACCGCCTCTTCGTGATGGTGGCCGCGGCGCTCCTGGTGTTCGGCGCCTGGCTCTTCCTCGAGAAGACGCGTTACGGGGCCATCATGCGCGCCGGCATCGAGGACAAGGAGATGGTCTCCCTCCTCGGCATCGACATTCACCGTCTCTTCACCGCCGCCTTCGCGCTGGGCTGCGTCCTAGCGGGTGTCGCCGGCGCCCTCACCGCGCCGATCAGGGGGCTGAATCCGTGGATGGGGGTGGACATGCTCGGCATCGCCTTCGTCGTCGTCGCGCTGGCGGGACTGGGGAACCTGCTGGGCTCCATCGTGGCGGGGCTGCTCGTCGGCGTGGCCCAGAGCCTGGTGGCGCTGGTCTGGCCGGAAGCCTCGGTGGCGGTGATCTTCGCCGTCATGGCGGCCGTCCTCCTCGTGCGCCCCCAGGGCTTGTTCGGCATCCGATGAGCGCCGCAGGCGCGAAGAGGCCGAACCGCAATGCGAGCTCTTTGACGTTCAAGCGAGATGGAGGGAGCGCCGCAGGCGCGAAGAGGCCGAACCGCAATGCGAGCTCTTTGACGTTCAAGCGAGATGGAGAGAGCGCCGCAGGCGCGAAGAGGCGGAACGGTGGCGCGGACGCCCCGATGAGCGCTTGCGCGAAGAGGCCAAACTGCCAAACCGAAGTCATCCACATTCAGGTGAGATAGATAGGTAGAATGAATCGAGCCTGGCTGGCCATCGTGGCCGCGGTGATCCTGCTCCCGGTCGTCCTCCGGCACGCCATCGCCACCGAGATCTGGATCTTCGCGATCTTCGGGCTCGGCCTGAACCTGCTCATGGGCTACACGGGGCTGCTCTCCTTCGGCCAGTCGACCTTCTTCGGGTCGGCCGGCTACGTGGCCGGCTACCTGTTGAAGCACTACGGGACCAACGTCTTCCTGGTGCTCGGCATCGGGATCGTGGTGGGCGCCCTGTCGGCGGCCGTCGTGGGCTATCTCTGCGTCCAGCGCTCGGGCCTCTACTTCATCATGCTGACCTTCGCGCTGAACCAGATGTTCTACTTCACGGCCTATCAGTGGACCACGGTGACGGGGGGGGAGGACGGCATGCCCGGCGTGCCACGCCCGAGCATCCTCGGCCTCGACATCCACGGGCCGCTCCCCTACTACACGGTAGTCGCGGTGCTCTTCCTCCTGTCGCTCTGGGTCATGAAGCGCATCGTGGAGTCGCCGCTCGGGAAGATCCTGCAAGCCATCCGCGAGAACGAGCTACGGGCCGAGGCCCTCGGCTACAACGTCCCCCGCATGAAGCTTGCCGCCTTCGTGATCGGCGGGGCCTTCTCGGGCCTGGCGGGGGTGCTCTACGCCATGCTCTTCGGCATCATGCCGCTCGAGGCCATCGGCTTCGTGTTCTCCGGCAACGTGGTCTTCGCCACCCTCATCGGCGGCTCGGGCTCCCTCTACGGGCCGGTGATCGGCTCGTTCGTGTTCATCTGGTTGTCGGAGTGGGTGAGCGCCATGTGGGCGCGCTGGCCGCTGCTCCTGGGCGTCGCTTTCGTGATCGTGGTGCTGTTCTTCCGGGGCGGGGTCGTCGAGGCGTGGGCCCGCTTCTGGGCCTGGCGCGCGGCGCACGGCGCGCCCGCTCACGCCGCGCGGGCCGATGGCCCTCGTTAGCACCGAGCGGCTCACCAAGCAGTTCGGGGCCCTGACCGCGGTCAACGCGGTCACGCTCGAGGTCCAGGAGGGCACACTCCACTCGGTCATCGGGCCCAACGGGGCCGGCAAGACCACGTTCTTCAACCTGCTGACGGGGCAGCTCGCGCCCACCTCGGGCCGGATCATCTTTGACGGGCGCGACATCACGGGGACCCCGCCGCACGGCGTCGCCCACCTCGGCATCGCCCGGTCGTTCCAGCGCACGAGCATCTTCCCGACACTCTCGCTCCTGGACAACGTGTGGCTGGCGGCCTTTGCCCGGCGGGCCTCCTGGCGTGGCCTGGCCTGGCGCCGGGCCGACCACTACCTGGAACTCGCCGAGCGGGCGCTCACGGTACTGGGGGAGGTGGGGCTCCGCGAGAAGGCGAGCCAACCAGCCCGCGAGATCTCCCACGGCGAGCAGCGGCAGCTCGAGCTGGCCATCGCGCTGGCGGCCGCCCCGCGGCTCCTGCTGCTCGACGAGCCGGCGGCGGGGCTATCGCCGGACGAGACCCAGAAGATGGTGGCCCTGGTCCGCACGCTCAAGGGGCGCTACACCATCATCCTCATCGAGCACAAGATCGACGTCGTGATGACCATGTCCGACCGGATCTCGGTCATGCATTTCGGCAGCGTCATCGCCGAGGGGACGCCGGCAGAGATCCAGCGGAACGCCGAGGTCCGGCGCGCCTACCTGGGTGGCATCGCGGCGCCATGATCCTCGACGTCCGCGGCATCGATACCTACTACGGGCTCGGCCACATCCTGCACGGGCTCTCGCTCGGGGTCGGGGAGGGCCAGGTGGTGGCGCTCCTGGGGCGGAACGGGGCGGGCAAGACCACGACGCTCCGCTCCATCACCGGCCTCACCCCGCCCCGCAGCGGCGCGATCACCTACAAGGGCGCGAGCATCGCCGGGCTGCCCGCCCACCGGATCTCGCGGCTGGGCATCGCGCTGGTGCCCGAGACCCGCGGCATCTTCTCCTATCTCACGGCGCGCGAGAACCTGGAGATCGCGCGCTGGCCGGGCTCACGCTGGTCGCTGGAGAGCATCCTGGAGCGCTTCCCGAAGCTGCGCGAGGTGCTGGACCGGAAGGGCCGGCTCCTCTCGGGCGGGGAGCAGCAGATGCTGGCCATCGCCCGCGCCCTCTTGACGGGGCCGGAGCTGCTCCTCCTCGACGAGCCGTCCCAGGGACTGGCGCCGCTGGTGGTGGAGACGGTCATGGGGACCATCCGGGAGCTCAAGCGCGAGCGCGTCAGCATGCTGCTGGTCGAGCAGAACGCCGAGATGGCGCTCTCCCTCGCCGACCGCGTCTACGTCATCGACCACGGGACCATCGTGTTCGCGGGGACGCCCGCCGAGCTGCGCGCCAACCACCAGGTCACCGCCACCTACCTCGGCGTCGGCGGCTGACCCGGGACGCCCCGCGGCCGATCAGGCCTCGATCTCCTCGCCGAACAGGAGCTTCCAGGCAGCGGCGTAGGCCACCACGCGGTGGGCCGGCTTGGGGAGCGCGGCGAGGAACTTGCGGAGCGCGCCCACCTTGTCCTCGAGGTCGTTCATCCGGTCCGGCCCCAGGTCGAGCGCGGCGAGGAAGCGCCAGGGGTGGTCGGCGATGAGCTCGACCCACTGCGGCCGCACGCGGCCCCAGTCGTCCCAGACGCGCGCGTGCCGCTGGCCGCTCACCGGGTAGACGGAGTAGGCGTCCCCGAAGGCCGTGTCCACGTGGAGGCCGGGGTGCTGCTCGAGGAGGCGCCGCAGGTAGGCCGGCCCGTAGATCGTGCTCCGCTCCTGATAGCGGATCTGCGCGAGATGGCACCAGATCACCCTGGCCCGCGGGTAGGCGGCGAGCATCTCCTCGAGCGGGGGCAGCAGCGCATCCTCGATCTCGTAGTGGATCTGGAACGGGACGCCGGTCTGCTGCGCGAACCGGAACAGCCGGTGACCGTGCTCGCCGTTGATGGAGATGCTCACGTCGCGGTAGGTCTCCCGCCGCTGCGCCTGCCGCGGCGAGGGGTAGTGGCGGAACTCGAACTCGCCGAGCAGCGGGTAGCCGTCCTCGGCGGCGCGCCTGAGATGCTCGTCGAGGAACTCCTTCGGCTTCTCGGTCCACGCCGGATACACCCCGCCCGTCGTGGTGGGGATGTAGCGCTCGGGATCGGCCTGGACGAGCCTCCGCGCGCCGTCATGCCAGAGCCGGCCCTGCGCGAAGCCGCCCGGGCCGATCTCGGGGGACAGCGCGATCATGGCGACGCCCAGCCTGTCCAGGCGCCGGGCATAGCCGGGGACATCGAAGTCACCGGGGTTGTAGGAGGACTCGATGTCCATGAGGGGGATCGTGCCCGTGGCCGCCACGCTCCTGAGCCGCGCCCGCCAGCCGCGCTGGAGAGCGGCGAGGTCGAGCCGCCCGTCGGATTCCGCGGGCGCCGCGCGAGAGGCCTGGCACGTTGCGGCTGCCGCTCCCACCGTCGCCGAGAGAAAGGCGCGCCTGTTCACGCTGGCGATTATGACACGCCGCCCGGGCCGTCTGGTATAGTCGCCGGGGCACAGACCACGCGCGGGAGGGACCCGTGAAGCTCATCACCCACGTCGCCATCGGGAGGAGTCGCGCATGATCTACGAGATCCGCACCTACAGCCTCGCCCCCGGGAGCCTCGGCGAGGTCGAGAAGCGCTTCGGCGAGGGCTACGAGCACCGCAAGAAGTACTCCGAGCTGACGGCCTTCTGGCACACGGAGATCGGGCCGCTCAACGAGATCGTCCACGTCTGGGGGTATCGCGACCTCGCCGAGCGGGCGCGCATCCGGGGCGAGGCGGCCAAGGACCCGAACTGGCCGCCCCGGGTCGGCGAGTTCGTCCGCGCCATGCGCTCGGAGATCGTCGTGCCGTTCTCGTTCTCGCCCGAGATCCGTCCCGGGAAGGTCGGGCCGATCTTCGAGCTGCGCTACTACACGTTGAAGCCGGGCATGCTTCCCGAGGTGGCGAAGGGCTGGGAGGCGAAGCTGCCGGAGCGGGCGAAGCTCTCGCCCGTCGTGCTGGCCGGCGGCGTCGAGTTCGGCCAGGCCAATGGCTTCGTCCACATCTGGGCCTACCCGAGCCTCGACGAGCGCGCCAGGATCCGCGGGGAGGCGGTGCAGAAGGGCGTCTGGCCACCGTCGGGCGGGCGGGACCGGCTGCTGACGCAGGAGAACAAGATCCTGCTGCCCGCCGCCTTCTCTCCGCTCCAGTAGCCCGTCGCGCGCGGGCGGTGGTCAGCGGCCGCCGCCCGCGGCGATCGTAGCGGGATCCAGGGCGGCCGTCAGAGGGCGACGACGTCGACGGCCTGGCCCCGGGCGGCGCTCCGCGCCACGGCCTCGGTGAACTCCATGTAGCGGACGCCGTCCTCGAAGGTCGTGCGCGAGACCGTCTCCCGGCCGCGGATCGCGTTGACGAACGCCTCCTCGACCCGCCAGCCGATGCGCCGCTCGGCGGGGATCGGGATCTCGCGGAGCTCGCCCTCGCCCCGCCGCCCGCCCCGGAGACGCCGGGCGTCGGCCTCGAGCTTCAGCGTGCCGTCGGTCCCGAAGATCCACACCTCGCTCGGCGGCGCCAGCGCCGTGACCGCGCTGAAGCGCAAGTGGGCGACGGCGCCGCCGGCCAGCGTGGCCAGGATGTCGACGTGGTCGGGCACCCGCACCTCGTGCCAGGCGCCGCCGGCGTCGCGGCGGCGCGGCACGGCGACCTTCGTCATCGCCATCACGCGGCGGGCCGGCCCCAGCCAGCGCATCATTGCCTCGTACCAGATGCCCATGTTGAGGATGTTGAGCCCGCTGAGCGAGGTGTCCTGGCGCCAGTGCAGCGGCGCCTCGGGCTCGACGAAGCCACCCTGGGTCGCCTGGAGCTCCACGGCCAGCACCTCGCCCGCGTAGCCCTCGGCCAGGAGCGCCTGGAGGGTCCCGTCGACCTCGAGCGTGTGGGGCGCCGGGACGAGCTGGGCCACGAGGTGCGGCGCCCGGCGCGCGGCCTCGAGCATGCGCCGCCCCTCGGCGGCGTCCATGGCCATGCGCGCCTCGCAGAGTACGTGCTTGCCCTGCGCGAGCGCGGCCAGCGTGATCTCGCAGTGCATGTAGGGCCAGGTCCCGATGCAGACCGCATCGACGTCGTCCGCCCGCACGAGGTCCCGCCAGTCCGCGTGGACGCGGGCGATGCCGAACTCGCGGGCGACGCGCTCACCCGACTCCCGTGTCCGGTTGGCCACCGCCACCAGCTCGATACCGGGCAGGGCCCGGAACCCAGGAATGTGGCGGCGGCGGGTGTTGTTGCCTGCGCCCACGAAGCCCACGCGGATCGTCTTGTCGGTCATGGTCCGACATCATAGCACCGCGGCCTCGCCGCTCTCGCGGGCCCGCGCAGGCAGACGGAGCGCCCCGCCATGGACGTCGCGATCGAAGCCCCGGGGCCCGGCTACCTCGCCGGGCCGCCTCCCGCCAGCGCCCAGTCGAGGTTCTTCTGCGCGGCCTGGAAGCCTGGTCTGATCGAGAGCGCTCGGCGGAAGTGCTCGACGGCCTCGCTCTTCCGGCCTTGCAGCGCCCGCACCATCCCGAGGTTGTTGTGCACCTCCGGGGACTCGGGGGTGAGCTTCAAGACCTCCTGGTAGTGCTGGACCGCCTCGTCGAGCTGCCCCTGGACGGCGAGGGCATTCCCCAGATCGTTATGCGCCATGGTGTCGCCGGGGCTCAGCTGCACCGCCCGGCGCAGCTGCTCGATGGCCTCGGCCGTCCGGCCCTGCCGGACGAGGATGGCGGCCAGGTTCTTGCGCGCCCGGGACGATCCCGGGTTCAGTCGAACCTCCTCGCGCAGGTGGAAGAGGGCCTCGGGAATCCGGCTCTCCTGCGCCAGCGCCAGGCCGAGACCGCTGTGCGCCTGGGCCAGGTCGGGGTTGATCGCGAGCGCCCTGCGGTAGTGCTCGGCCGCCTTCTGGCGCAGCCCCTGAGTCTCGCGGAACAGGCCGAGGTTGAAGTGAGCGATGGACGATGGGGCGACGGAGGTGGCGTGTGTCCAGAGCGTCTCCGAATCGCGCCAGACGTGGATCTGCCCCCGGGTGAGCGTTCCCAGTGCGCCCAGGACGACCACCAGCAGCCCCGCCAGGACAGCCGCGCGGCGGCGGCCGTCAGCGGGCCAGCGCCCCGCCAGCCACCAGTGCCGGAGCGCGCCCCCGCCGAGCAGCGCCAGGCCGAGGCTGGAAAGATAGCTGTAGCGGTCGGCCGCGAGGTACGGGCCGGCGCGCATCACCAGCCCGCTCACCGGCAGCACCATCAACGCCGAAGAGACCCAGGCCGCGAGCGCGCCGGGCCAGCGCCGGCGTCCCACGACCAGGCCCACCGTCACGAGCGCGAAGCTCAGCGTCGGAAACAGGAAGCGCCACGCCAGCAAGTCCGCCGGCCCCAGCCACCCGTACAGCGGCGACACGGGTAGAACATCAAGCCGTATTCCGCGATCGCCAGGCGCGTCCCGAACCCGTGCGTCTCCGCCACCCAGTCAGCGTGGGTCTTCGCGATGGTGGCCACCACCGCGCTGGCGCCGACCACCACGCCGTACGGTATCTTCTCCACGAGAAGCCGACGCCAGCCCACGACCGGAAGCCGCCTCAGCGGGTAGAGGTCCAGCAGCAGCAGCACCGCCGGCAGCGGCATGGCCGTGGCCTTGGAGAGGAGCGCTGCCACGAAGGCCCCGAGCGACGCGGCCTGCCACTGCCGCCGCCGCGAGACATCCGGCGTCTCCACCGCTCTCAGATACGCGAGCACCGCAGCGAGGAAGAACAGCCCGCAGAGAACGTCCCGACGGGCCGACGCCCAGGCCACCGATTCCACCCGGAGCGGGTGGATGGCGAAGAGCAGCGCCGCCACCCCGCCGAACAGCCTCACCTCCAGCCCCGCTTCCGCCGCGCCCGGGGCCGCGGCCTGCAACAGCCGCCACGCAACGACGTAGAAGAGCAGCGTGCTGGCGACGTGCAGGACGAGGCTGGTGAAATGGTACCCGGCGGGATTCATCCCCCAGAGGAGATAGTCGAGCGCGAAGGTGATCCAGGCGAGAGGGCTGTAATGGCCCATCAGGAAGTTGGTCAGCACCCAGCGGAGCTGGGGCCAGCCGAGGCCGCGGTAGTGGGGGTTGTCGACGAGCGCCTCGGGGTCGTCCCAGTTCACGAAGCCGTTTCCGAGCGTCGGCAGGAAGACGGCCACGGTGACCAGAGCCAGGACGAGCGGGATCGCCCAGCCGCCGCCGAATACCGTCGGCCGCGAACCGTGGCCCGGCACCGCTATCCCAGCTGCAGCTCGAATCGCTGTTCGTTCACCTCCGTCCCCCACTGAGTCCCCTTCTGCTGCTCCGCGAGCCGGAAGCCGTTCTTCAGCAGGCCCGCCGCTCGTCGTACGGACCGAGGAATGCCGCCAGCTCGGTGGCCACCCGGGCCTCGAAGAAGAGGCCGAAGCCCCACTGCCGCCGGTAATGCGGGCCATGAAGCTCGGCCACGCGCCCGGTCGCCCCGGGAACGTAGCCGCTGACGATCTCGACGCCCGGCATCACATGTCCTTGCCGCCGGTCCTACACGCGTGCCGGCCAACGCTCACGTTGACCGGCCGCGGCGAGCGAACGCGAGCCAGCGGTCCGGTCGAACGTGCTGTTAGCCAGACCCCAGTTACACATGATCCTCGCCGTCGAACTCGACCGGGGCTGTTTGGCCCCCGGCCCAGTGACGTTTGTAGAACTCGAAAAGCCGGATCGAGTGAAGTGGATGGCCTGACGCTCGACCGAACCGGTATACGAATCGGCTGTCGCCGACGCAGCGCTGTTCGCACTCCACCGTCGCTTCGAGAAGCGTGGGTTCCAGAGTGCGGAACCAGTGGACCTTGACGCGGGCCCGGGTGCCGAGGACCTCATCATAGTGGTGGAAGTAGAGGCCGCGAATCAGCTTCTCTATCGTTGCGTCATGTGCGTCAGAGTCCCAGGGGCCTACGTGTCCCCTTCCATAGATGACGCCTGAAGGCGTAGTCAGCCAGACCGGTTCCATACCCTCAAGGAGCCAGCGGTGCAAGCGACGGTTGCGCCGAATCCCACCGAGGGCCTGTTCCCAGAGTCGACTTGTTGACGCGGTATCGGCGCCGACGTGCAAGGACAAATACGTGCGAAAGAGCTCATCGACATGAGAGGCGCTCTGATTGCAGGGGGCACATGACGGGACGGTGATGAGGTCGTCCGGCCGAGGGCTCGGGAATATCCCCTTGGGCGGGATGTGATCGCGGGTTGTCGGCGACGGACTCCCGCAGTACCCGCAGATGTCGGCGCGATCTCTGGTCATTGCTGGCGAACGCTGCCGTTCACCTGCGGCGGACCGAGCGACCAAAGGGAGCGAGGCCCGGCGTCAGGTGAACGGCTTGTTATGCGGACACTTCGACGTAGTCAACCTTGCTCTGCGGTGTCGGAATAGGTACACCGTCTTCGCGCATGCCTTCGAGATGGAGCTCGATGGCCTCGCGGATCTCGGCCTCCACTTCTTCGAGAGAAGCGCCGGTGGCAACGCAGCCGGGAAGATCCGGGACATAGGCGGAGTAGTTGCTCTCGGCTTTCTCGATCACGATCGCGTATCGCATAGCCACCTCACTTCCTGAGTCCAGCCTGTTTGAGGATGCTATTCAGGGTGCCTGGGGCGAGATCGTCGCTCGGCTTTCCGGGGACGGTGACGCGTCCTGGTTTGGAGCCATGCTTGAACTGGCGGTGGCTGCCTTTCGTGGCGACGAGACGCCATCCATCGTCCTGCAGCATCCGCAGTACCTCACCGACTTTCACCAGGCCAGCATATCAGGGCTTCGTCCTTTCTGTGCGCGCTCCCCGCTGGTGAGGCATAACGTGCAGGCTGACCCGCGGCCCGGCGGGCCGGGCCGTCCGAGACCGGCCATTGCGCAAGTGGCCGGGCCGGCGGGTCCAGCCTGAAGTTAGACGCTACCCTGTCGCCCACGCCCGTCCTCGGCATGACACCCGTTCTGGTGTAGGATAAGCCGTATGGCGACGTTGGATTCCGTCGTGCACGCCGATCCCGAGATCCTGGGAGGCACGCCCGTCTTCCGGGGGACCCGGGTCCCCGTGAAGAACCTCCTCGACTACCTGGCCGCCGGGGACAGCCTGGATCAGTTCCTCGACGACTTTCCCACCGTGAGGCGTGACCAGGCCGTCGCTGCACTCGAGCTCGCCAAGGATCTGCTGACCGCCGGTGCGCATCCTGCTCGATGAATCCTTGCCGCGACCACTGGCCCGCCTTCTGCCGGAACACGAGGTCCGCACGGTCGCGGCGATGGGCTGGACGGGAATCAGAAACAGCGAGCTGCTGCAACTGGCGGCTGATAGGTTCGACGTCTTCTTGACGGCCGATCAGAATCTGGAGCACCAGCAACACCTCAGCGCCCTCCCGATTGCGGTCGTTGTTCTCGTCGCCCCAACGAACCGGATCGAGTCCCTCCGGCCTCTCGTACCTGCGCTGCTGCGAGGTCTCCAGACAGTGACGCCTCGCCAGCTCATCCGCGTCGGCGCCTAACGCTCGCGGTGAGCGGCGGTGGCGAGCGCATGCGAGCCGGCCGGCCGCTCCACTGCGTTGTTCGGCGACCTGCGGTCAGTCACCGAATACCGACTTCAGCCGCGATAACAACCGGAAGATTGAGAGGAAGCTGGGCCATGCCGATCGCCGTCCGGGCATGGCGACCCGCCTCGGGTCCGTAAAGCTTGAGGAGGAGGTCGGAACAGCCATTGATCACGGTTGTCGTTTGCGTGAAACCAGGCGCGACGTTGACCATTCCTGACACGGTGAGCCAGGCAGCGACCCGATCGAGATCGCCGAGTTCGCGCTTCAGACTCGACAAGATCGCCAGTGTCGCCGAGCGCGCCGCGGCGCAAGCCTGATCTAGCGAGACTTCCGCCCCGACCCTGCCAAAAGGCCCCTCCGGCGAACCGTCGGGGGCAAGTGGCCCATGACCGGAGACATACGCGCGGTCGCCGAGGATCCGGACCCACGCAAAGGGAATCTCGACGCCAGGCGGAAGTTTTGTGGGCGCCGGCAGAGCAAGGCCGAGCTGTCGAAGCTTGGATTCGACTTCCATCACGCCTCCAAGATGGCTCTAGTCGCCGAACTACAATTCGGCCACTGGATGGGCCGGTCTGCGTATTCCGGCAGACGCTGCGAGGCCGGTCGGCCTGTTCCGGCGGCCCAGGGCGGTGTCTCGGCTGCATCCGGCTCCATGTTCTCCACATCTTGCGAGCTTTCGAGCACACGTGGCGGCGCCGGGATAGGCTGCGAGGTGCTGCAGCGTATCTTGGCGCATGCGGCCGTGGGCGCTGCTCGGGGCGTCACGGCGAGACCATCCGGGAGGCCGGCCTGCGCGCGAAGGCCGGCCCACGGTCTAAGGCCTGGGCGCGGATCATGGTGGTGGCGTCGACGATGCGGGGGGCTTTGCGGGCGGATGACCTCGCGGAGGCAGTCGACGAGGCGCGGCCTGCGCGCGTCGGGAGGGCGGGACCGGCGGAGCAAGGGAAACCGGGATGGCCGGGCTCTGGCTGGGTACGTGAGCGGCGTGAGCGATCCGCGGAAGGTCATGGCGCGGGCTCCCCTCTCGGTCGGGACGCGGCAACCATAGCGCATGCTCCCGGGCCGGGCAATGGCGATCCCGCAGTCTTCGCGGGGGACATGACCGGGAGGGATGACGGCCGGCGAGGGCCGCAGAGGCCATGCGGACGGGCTGCTTGCAGGGCTACCTGGCCTGAGCCCGGAGCGACACGGGGGGCGCGCCCGGCACGATGGCGACGTGCACCGGGTTGAGGCCGGGGACGGCGCCGACGAGCGCGTGGATCGCGTCTTCGGCCTGCTCGATGGGGAAGGAGTGCGTGTGCATCTTCTCGAGCGGGTGGCGGCCCGACTCGATGAGGTCGACGGCGCGGAAGGTGTCCTCCACGGGCATGCTGAGCACGCCGCGGATGGTCAGCTCCTTGTAGATCACGTCGTCGACGGGGAGCTCGCGCGCGGGCCGCTGGCCCTTGAGGCCCGCCACGACGATCCGGCCCTTCCGCACGGCGATGGCGACGGCATGCCCGAGGGACTCCGGCGAATAGGGGGTGGTGTCGACCACCACCTCCGCCCCGCCTCCCGTCGCCTCGCGCACGCTGGCGACCACGTCCTCCGTCTCGGCATTGATGGTGACGTCGGCGCCCAGCTCGCGGGCCAGCGCGAGCTTGTGGGCGTCGCGGGAGAGCCCCGTGATGACGATCTGGCGGGCGCCGGCCGCGCGGGCCGCGATCACGCAGCACAGCCCGCGCTGGCCCGCGCCCAGGATGACGACCCGGTCGCCGGGGCCGGTGGCGGGGACGGAGCCGGCCCAGGAGAGGCCTGCGGCGAGGGGGTTGAACATGACCGCGACGCCGGCGGGGATCCGCGGGTCCATCTTCTTCAGGACGGAGTGGGGGCAGAGGTACATGTGCTCGGCGTAGCCGCCCCAGAGGTGCGGGGGCTTGCTCACGTCGGTGTAGCCGTAGGTGCCGCCGCGCGTGCGGCAGGCGCGCGTCTCGAACCGGCCGCAGGCGGTGCAGCGGCCGCAGCCATAGCCCGAGCGCACGGCCACGCGGTCGCCCTCGCGGAGGCTCCAGCGCTCCCGCGCCCGCGCCCCGATCTCCTCGATGAGGCCCAGCGGCTCGTGCCCGGGGACGACCGGGTACTGCGTGTAGTCCTCGTGCGGGGGCGCCGCGCCCTCGTACTGCTCGTAGTCGCTGCCGCAGATGCCGCAGGCCTCGATCCGGAGGAGCGCGTCGTCCGGCCCGATCGCCGGCCGCGCGAACTCCCGTAGCTCGATCGTCTTCGGATTGACGAGCACCGCCGCGCGCACCGTGCCTCCCATGGTCACCTCCGCCGCCGCTTGGTCATGTACGTCTCCCACGGCATCCAGCCGAGCAGGCTCCCGCCATCCACGTCGAGGGCGAGGCCGCAGAGGGGGTCGGCGGCCTCCGAGCAGAGGAAGACGGTGACCCGTCCGAGGTCGCCGGGGGTGATCCAGCGTCCCTTGGGGACCATCGCGATGCGCTCGCGCCGGGTCTGCTCGTCCGCGTTCCGCTCGTACATGGGCGTGAGCGTGGGGCCGGGGCAGATGGCGTTGACGTTGATGCCGTACGGGGCGACCTCGTAGGCCAGGTGGCGCGTGAAACCGAGGAGCCCGGCCTTCGAGGCCGTGTAGCTCGCGGCTCCCGTGAAGCTGATGCGCTTGGCCGCCACCGAGGCGATGTTGACGATGCGTCCCCACCCCTTCGCCCGCATGAGCGGCAGCACGGCCTTCGAGCAGAGGAAGGCGCCGGTCAGGTTCACGTCGAGCACCCGGCGCCAGCGCGCCTCGTCGAGGTCCTCGACGAGCTCGGTCGTCGCGATGCCGGCGTTGTTCACGAGCACGTCCACCCCGCCGAAGGCCGCCGCCGTCCGGCGGACCATGTCCTCCACGGGGCCGGCGTCGCTCACGTCCACCCGCACCGCCAGGGCCCGGCCCCCCGTCTCCTCGATCCCGCGGACCGTCGCGGCGGCGCCGGCCTCGTCGATGTCGGCGACCGCCACCGCCGCGCCGGCCCCGGCCAGCGCCGCGGCGAGCCCCGCGCCGATGCCGGCCCCGGCGCCGGTCACGATGGCGACGCGGCCCGACAGCTCCTGATCAGCGGCGCTCACTGTCGTCCACCTGCATGAGGGCGCTCAGGCCGCGGTAGAATGTCGGCGCCCCGCCCGGGACCAGGCACGTCTCGAGGACCTCGAGCAGCTCCTCGCGCGTCGCGCCGAGTCGCATGGCCCGCCGCATGTGCGTCACCAGGCCGGCCTCCTCCAGCCCGCGGAAGGCCAGCAGGGCGATGGCCACGAACTCCCGCACCTTGGCCGACACGTGCCGCCCCTCCCCGAGGCCGAGCTCGTAGAGCCGGTTGTAGGCCTCGACGAAGTCGGGGTCCTGCCGTGCCGCGAACTCCCACTCCGGATAGGTGTAGCCCCGCGCCGCCTTCATCCGGGCGATCAGGGCCTCGGAGCGCTGGGCCCTCTCGTCGTCGCTCATGGCGTCACCCGGCCAGCGCTGGCGTCGTACCGAAGCTCGCGCATCATTGCTCCTCCTTCGCACGGCTCGAGGATGGGGCGATCACTCTATCACGAGATGCGCCCGGCCCCCGGCGGCCAGCGTCTGCTCGAGGCGCGGCACGGGGCGGGCCAGGGTGGGGTCGGTGGCGAAGAGCTGCTCGAGGGCCTGCGCGGCGCCGAGGGTGAAGCGGTCGCCGTACATCGGCCCCACGACCTGGATGCCGAAGGGCGTCCCCTGCGGGTCGAGGCCGCAGGGCAGGGCGACCACGGGGTGGCCCACGACCGTCAGCGAGGAGGTCAGCGCCGCCCAGTGGACGTAGTTGTCCATGGGCCGGCCGTCCACCTCCGTCGGGTAGAGCTGGTCGTAGGGGAAGGGGAGCACGGTGACACCGGGGCAGAGGAGCACGTCGACCCCCTCGAGGAAGTCCTGGAAGCGCTGGTAGAGGCCGAGCTGCTCCTTGTGGGCGAGCGCGACGCGCTTGAGGTCCATCTTGAGGGCGGCCGCGTAGTTCGACCGGACATTGGGGTTGACCTCGGGGCCGTAGCGCTCGATCCGCTCGGCGTGCCGGGCCAGCATGTACTCGCCGCGCAGGAGCCAGAAGGTCTCCAGCATCGTCGAGAAGTCGGGGCTCCGCTCCTCGCAGGAGGCGAAGACGTGGCGGAAGCGCGCCACGCGCTCGTGGAAGGTGTCGCGCACCCGGCGGTCCACCGTGGCGCAGCCGAGGTCGGCCGAGACGACGACGCGGAGCCGGGCGAGGTCGACGGACTCCACCGTCTCGAACTGGGCGGGGTCGAGCGGCCAGGCCATGGGATCGCGGCGGGTGCGCGCGGCCATCGCCGACAGCAGCAGCGAGGCATCGGCCACCGTGCGGCCCATGGGGCCCTGGCTCTGATAGAAGGTCAGCGCCAGGTCGCGCCGCTCCGTGGGCACGACGCCCGGGCTCCCCCGGTGGGCCACGACGCCGTTGAAGCAGGCGGGCAGGCGCAGGCTGCCGCCCGTGTCAGAGCCCTGGCAGAGCGGCAGCATGCCCGTGGCCAGCGCCACGCCGGCGCCGCCCGAGGAGCCGCCGCATGTCAGGCGGAGGTCGAACGGGTTGCGCGTGGCGCCGAAGAGCGCGTTGTTCGTGTTGCCGCCGGCGCCGAACTCGGGCGTGTTCGTCTTGCCGAGCACGATGCCCCCCGCCCGGCGGACGGCCGCCACCATGAGCGAGTCCCGGTCGGGCACGTGGTCGCGGAAGAGGAGCGAGCCATAGGTGGTCCGCACCCCCTCGGTCTCGTCGAGGTCCTTGATCCCCACCGGCAGCCCGTGGAGCGGCGGCAGGGCATCCCCGCGCATGACGGCGGCCTCGGCGGCCCGCGCCTCGGCCCGCGCGCGGTCGTAGCACGTCGTGACGACCGCATTGACATGCGGGTTCCACTGCTCGATGCGGCGGATGCAGGAGTCGACCAGCTCGACGGGGGACAGGCCCCGGGCGCCGATCAGCCGGCGGGCCTCGACGGCGGTGAGATCACAGGGCTCGGCCATGGGTGGTTACTCCTTCTTACTTGGAGGCGTGTCTCACTCCGGCGGAGCACCCGCCTCGGGTGGACGGACTGCCGTGTGGATGAGGTCAGTCAGATCTGAGGGGATCCTCGACACGGCCCAGGCCCAGGGTCCGAAGCCCCCGTGCTGGGTCACGGCGCGAACCCATTCGTCCAGCGCGGCCCGCTTCGCCTGGTTCTGCGGCGAGTCCTGGCCCTTCACCTCGAGGACGAGCGCGCGCCCCGTCTTGAGTCGCACCAGGAAGTCGGGGCGGTACTTCCGCACGACGCCGTCGAAGACGTAGACGATCTCGAACCCGAGGTGGTCGTTCTTCGCCCAGGCCTCGACGTCGGGGTGATGCTCGAGGGCGAAGGCCTCGCTCGCCTCCCACGTGCTGTCGAAGACGCAGCGATTGATGGGCGAGCGCTCGATGTCCGCCCAGGGGCGGCCCGTGTACCAGGGCAGCATGTCGCCCGTGCTGCGGATCGGCTTCTCGGTGTCGAACAAAGGCGTCAGCGCCAGCGTGTTCTCGTGGCGGATGGCCTCCCACAGGTGGCGGACGATGCGGTTCATGTTGAGCGTGAGCAGGATGCGGCGCCTCCGGCCGTCCTGGTTGAACAGCGCGGGGGAAATCTCCAACCGATCAGAGGCCAGGAAGCTCTCGACCAGCCCCACGAGCTGGGCGACGAGGACCTCCCGGCTCCCTGACCACGTGGGGGCCATCTGGTCGAAGACGTCGCGGGCCGTCTGGAACACGATGGTCTGCATCCGGAACCGGCGCGCCAGATCGTCGAGGTCGATCTCCGTGAGCCGGCTCACGTCCGGCTTGCCCTCGACCACGGGCGCGAGCTGAGCGAGAGTGGCCGTCTCCGAAACCTCCAGGCGCAGCACCGGCGCTTCCGCCCAGTCGAGCGACAGGCGCGGCGTCCACGCGTGCTCGACGCGGACCACGTTCGGCCACGTGATCTCGAAGCCGCGCTTGTCGGGCAGGGCCTCGATCCGGGACTTGGGCGGCGGAGGTGGCGGGACGAC
>JACPIQ010000038.1 GCA_016188005.1 Candidatus Rokuibacteriota bacterium
ATCCGCGCCAACATGCTCACGTATTCGATCTGGGCGGGCAACTATGCCCTCGTGATGGCGCCCCAGCAGCGCGAGCTGCTCGGCGCCGCGGGCTGGTCGAAGCAGGACGTGCGCGAGTACGTCTTCGAGCGCGCGCGCGTCACCCGCGGCGAGTGGCGGACGGTGGGCAAGGCGGCCGTGGCGGGCGGGAAGGACGAGGCGCGCGTGTACACGGCGCTCCGGTCGCCCGACGATCTCCTGCTCGTGGCCGCCGGCGGTCCGGCCGGCGGCTTCGGCGTGATCGTGCCGCCGTGGTACGGAGCCAAGTCCCTGGCCGTCACCGAGATCATCCGCGCTCCCGCGGCGGAGGAGAGGGCAACCGCATGAGCATCCGCGTGCTCGACCCGCGCCTCGACCCCGAGGGCGAGGCCCCCCGCCTGGCGCCGCCGCTCGCCTCGCTCCGCGGCGCCACCGTGGGGTTCATCGACAACGCCAAGATCGGCACCGCGCGCTTCTTCGATCATCTCGAGGCGCTGCTGCGGGAGCGCGACGGCGTCCGCGAGGTCATCCGCCGGCGCAAGCCGGATTCGAGCCGGCCGGCGCCGAGGGAGATGCTCGCCGAGCTGTCGGCGGCCGACGCCATCGTCTCCGCCGTCGGCGACTGAGGGAGCTGTTCGTCGTGCAGTCTGCACGACGCGATCTCGTCGGAGCGGCTCGGCATCCCCGCGGCGGCGGTGATCACCGACCGCTTCGAGGTCACTGCCCGCGCCATGGCCCGGGCGAGCGGGCTCCCCGACTATCCGTTCGCGGTCATCGCGCACCCGATCGCGGGCAATACGGACGAGGCACTGCGGGACAAGGCGGCGGCCATCCACGGCGCCCTCGTGCGCTTGCTCACCGAGCGGGCCCGCACGTAGTGGCCGGGCGAGGGGGCGGGGCGGGGGCGATCAGGGCGCGGCACCCCGCCGTGAGCGAGTCGTGTTCACGACCATGGGCGTGCCCAGGCAGGAGCGGCCCAGGAGGTTCGACGGAGGCGCCATGGGCTGGGTCATCGTGGAATTCCCCGGATCTCGGGAAGTCTTCGTCGACGACAAGACTCAGGGCTCCAACCGGGACGTCGACGGGTACTATCGCACGCTCCTCGTCGAGGACGGCCTGCACACCTTCCGCCTGAGCGGCACCGATGTGGCGCCACCGTTCCAGGACGCGAGGGTGAAGAACACGGGCATCCTCCACCCCCTCCGCGTCGTCTTCACGCAGGTGTAGGCATGCGCACGCTCGGCGCCCTCGTCCTCGCCTTTCTCGTCGCCGGGTGTGCGGGGCCCGTGAACAGGAAGCTCGGGATGTTCGACGGCACCAGCGGGTATCGCTACGACACGCTTTCGAAGGACGGCAACGGCGACGAGCTGTTCGTGGTCCTCGCCTTCTCCGGGGGCGGCACGCGGGCGGCCGCCTTCTCCTATGGCGTGATGGAGGCGCTCCGGGACGCGCGCCACACGGGCGGCCGCCCCCTGCTCGAGGACGTCGACGTCATCTCGTCCGTGTCGGGCGGCAGCTTCACCGCGGCCTACTACGGGCTGTTCCGAGACGCCATGTTCACGGACGCGGGCCGCGACACGTTCCTGCACGAGAAGATCCAGTTCCAGAGCGCCCTCATCGGGCGCGCGCTCGCGCCGTGGACCTGGGTCCGCCTCATGTCGCCGAGCTTCGACCGCATCAATCTCGCCGCCGAGCTGTACGACGGGCAGATCTTCGAGGGCAAGACGTTCCGCGACCTCATGGGGCGCAAGCCGTACATCATCCTCAACGCCACCGACATGTCGCTCGGCCAGCGGTTCGAGTTCACGCAGGACCAGTTCGACCTGCTGTGCTCCGACCTCGCCTCGGTGAAGATCGCCACCGGCGTGGCCGCGTCCTCGGCGTTTCCCGGCCTGCTCAGCCCGCTCACCGTGACGAACTACGCGGCCGGGGGCTGCAACTATCAGGAGCCGACGTGGCTCAGGAACGCCAAGGCCCGCGACAACCCCGCGCGGCGGCGTGTGCGCGGACGCGACGCGGCCTCCTATCAGGACCAGAAGGCCGAGCGGCCGTTCGTTCACCTCCTCGACGGTGGTCTCGCGGACAACATCGGCCTCCGCGGCCCCTACCTGGCGCTCACCAGCGGGGACAGCGGCTGGAGCCTCATCCAGGGGATGAACCAGGGCGTCGTCCAGCGCGTCGTCGTCATCACCGCGAACGCCAAGACGAAGCACCGCACGACCTGGGACGCGCGCCGGTCCGCTCCGGGCCTCTTCTCCGTCCTGGGCTTCGTCACCACGGGACCGATGGACAACTACTCGTTCGACACGGTGCAGCTCGTCACCGACTACTTCGATCGCCTGCGCGAGTCGTTCCAGGACTACGCGGCGTGCCGGGCCCGCCTGGAGGCCTGCGGCCAGCCGCTGCCTGGCGTGGCGCAGCCCGTCCCCCTGCACGCCGTCGAGGTCTCGTTCGACGGGTTCCACGGCAGCCCGGACCGCGATCGCCTGCGCCGGTGCCTGGAGGAGCTCCCCACGTCGTTCCAGCTCTCCGACGACCAGGTCGAGCTGCTGCGTCGCGCGGGCTATGTCCTGGTGATGACATCCGCCGACTTCAACGACGCGATGAAGGCCATCGACGACGGCTGGACGCCGAGGCCCGCCGCGATGGACGCGGCGCTCGTCGACCGCGCCTGCCCGGCGACGCAGAAGTGAGCGCGCCACTCCACGTCAGCCAGGTCCTCGAAGCCGAGTACGGGGCACTCCACGCGCCGCTGCCGTCCGGCGAGACGACCTGGCTCCTTCGCCCGGATCACCTCATCGATCCGGCCGGACTCCTCGGGCGGCTGCGCGACCCAGCGGACCGGGTGTCCGCGGCCCTCCGACCGCGGCTCGCTGCCGGCCTGGCCGCGCCGGCCGATGCCACGGCGCTGGTCGCGATGCTGAACCCGCTCCTCCAGTCGCAGCAGGTCCTCTGCGACGCCCGGCTGCTCGAGGGGGACGTCGACGAGGAGCTGGCAACGCTCCTGGCGCAGCATCCGACGGGCGACGATCTCGTCCACGTGAACCGGCTTCTCCTCGACGCGGCCTACCGTGGATTGATCGTGCCCGTGCATCAGGCGCGCCTGGCCGCGATCTGGGAGCGGATGCGCGCCGCGAAGCTGGCCGCCCTCTGCCTGTCGGGCGGCGGCATCCGCAGCGCCACGTTCGCGCTCGGCGTGTTGCAGGGCTTGGCCCGGGCAGGCCTGTTGAGCCGCTTCGACTATCTCTCGACGGTATCGGGTGGCGGCTTCATCGGAAGCTGGCTCACCGCCTGGAGCCACCGACACCCGCAAGGCGCGCCGGGCGTCGTCGCCGAGCTGGCCGCCCCGCCAACCTCGGGCCTCACGCCGGAACTGCGCCCCATCCACCGCCTCCGCGAGTACAGCAACTACTTGAGCCCCCGCCTCGGCCTGCTCTCGGCCGATACGTGGACGCTTGCCGCGACCTACCTCCGCAATCTGTTCCTCAACTGGCTCGTGCTGGTGCCACTTCTCGCCGCCGTGCTGGCGCTGCCGCGCCTGGTCGTGGCACTCTACGCCGTCGCGCCGGCCCCGGCCTCGGTCAACGTCGGCGGGTGGGCGCTCGGATGGCCCGAGGCGCTGCTGGTCGTCGGGTTCCTCCTGAGCGTCCTGGCGATCGCCTGCATCGGGTACGAGCGCCCGAGCTACCGCGACCACCGGCCACCGGAGCGCAGGCAGGGCCTGGGGCAGGGCCAGTTCCTCGTGTGGTGCCTCCTGCCCCTTGTCGTGTCAGCGCTCTTGCTGACGCTCTACTGGCGCTGGCGGGGCACGCCCGAGCTGAGCGGGCGGGACTGGGGGGGCTTCGCGCTCTTCGGCGTCCTCCTTCATGTCGCCGCATTCGCGGTCTATT
Source organism: Candidatus Rokuibacteriota bacterium (assembly GCA_016188005.1). Classification (NCBI taxonomy): domain Bacteria; phylum Candidatus Rokuibacteriota; species Candidatus Rokuibacteriota bacterium. The sequence goes on from JACPIQ010000038.1 coordinate 3,909, forward strand.
CCTGGCGCCTCCATCTCTGGGATCGGGTGAGCCTCCTGGTCGTCGCCCTCACCGGCGTCCTCGGCGGCCTGGCCGGCGGCGTCCTGGCCGATGTGGTGCTCCCGAGCCTCGAGCAGACCCCGCATCTCGGCGCGGCGCTCGCCGTCCCGCTGGTGCTGGCCGCGGTGCTCGTGGCCGCCACGCTCTTCATCGGCTTCGCCAGCCGGATGACCAGCGACGAGGACCGGGAGTGGTGGTCCCGGGCGGGCGCCTGGATCATGATCGCGATGGTGGGGTGGAGCGTGCCGAGCGCGATCGTGATCTGGGGGCCGGAGTGGATCGCCGACCTCAAGCGATGGGTCGGTTCGCTGGGCGGCGTCGCGGCCGCCGTGACGGTGCTGCTCGGGGCCAGCGCCCGCACCGCAGCCTCCGAGCGGACGGAGCGGTCGAGCAAGCTCCTCTCGCTCGTGCGCGCCCGCGCACCGGTCCTGGCCGCACCGGTCCTTGCGGCCTGCATCGCCGTGTTCCTGTCGATGGGAACCGACTGGGCCCTCGTCGGGCTCGACTGGGTCCGGGCGAAGCTGCCCTCGTGGGCGGCGCCCGCGACGGCGCTCCCGAGGGACGCGACGCGCCATTCCGAGATCGTCGCTGGGGCCGACGTGTGGCTCGTCCTGGCGTTGATCGTCGGACTCGTCGTGGTGAGCGTCGCGATGAGCGTGGTGGTGAACGTCAACAAGTTCTCGCTCCACGCGATGTACCGGAACCGGTTGATCCGCGCCTACATCGGCGCCTCGCGCGTGCCGCGCCGCCCCAACCGATTCACCGGCTTCGACCGCGAAGACAACGTGTACCTGCGAGACCTCCAGGTCGTGCGCCCGCTCCACGTCGTGAACATGGCCCTCAACCTCGTCGCCGGCGACAAGCTCGCCTGGCAGGAGCGCAAGGCGGAGACCTTCACCATCACGAAGCTCCACGCCGGCAGCTACCACGTGGGGTATCGGCCGAGTGGCGACTACGGCGGCCCCAGCGGGATGAGCCTGGGCACGGCGGTCGCCATCTCCGGCGCCGCGGCGAGCCCCAACATGGGCTATCACTCGTCGCCGCTGGTGACGTTCCTGATGACGCTGTTCAACGCGCGCCTGGGGTGGTGGCTCGGCAACCCGGGCGTGCACGGGGCGTACACCTACAGGAACCGTTCCCCCCGGCTCGCGTTTCTGGCGATTCTCGCCGAGGCGCTCGGCCTCACCAACGACCGGCGGCGCTATGTCTACCTCTCCGACGGCGGCCACTTCGACAATCTCGGCCTGGTCGAGATGATTCTCCGCCGCTGCCAGATCGTCGTGGTGAGCGACGCCGGGTGCGACCCCCAGTGCGGCTTCGATGACCTCGGGAGCGCGATCCGCAAGATCCGGATCGACCTCGGTGTCGAGATCGAGATGGAGGCCATGAAGATGCGGCCCCGGGGCAGGGGCCCCGGAGCCTGCTGCGCCGTCGGCCGCATCCGGTACTCCGCGGTGGACGGCACGAGCGCGGCCGACGACGGGTGGCTCGTGTACGTGAAACCGGCCCTCGGCGGTGGCGAGCCGGCCGACGTCGTCGCCTACGCTCGACGCAGCAAGGAGTTCCCCCAGGAGCCCACCGCCGATCAGTGGTTCAGCGAGTCACAGTTCGAGAGCTACCGGCGGCTCGGGCTCTGGGAGATCGAGGCGATTCTTCGGGCCGGGCCCCCCGCCGACCTCGCCGACTTCGTCACGCGCGCTCAGCAGCACGTGCAAGCCGTGCCGTGAGTCGAGGGACGGCCGGACGTCGGTCCCAGAGTAACTCTTGCCGTGCCGTCGTGTAAGAACGTAACCTCCATTCCCCGCTCGGGGAGCGCCGGCCCGCTCGGGCACCCGCCCTCGGTCCATTAGTCCCTGTAAGTCGGGGGGGGCTTGCGGTCTGGCGCCCTGCCGGGACGTCTGGCACACCGATTGCCTGTCCAGCCCCAGCGAGTTCGAGAAGGACCGCCGTGGATCGCTGGCCGACCCCGACCACGCCCGCCGAGGGGAGGTTCGGATTCATGCAGCCTCGATCGATCGCCGTCCCGCCACCCACCGGGGCCGCGCCGCTGTCACCGTGGAACGGCAGACTCGCGGCGCGCGGGAAGTTCTTCTTCTCCGGAGTCGAGAAGGTCCTGCTCAAGGGGATCACGTACGGGCCGTTCGCGCCCGATGGCTCCGGCATCCAGTTCCCCGACCGCGACACCGTCAAGGGCGACCTGGCCCTCATCGCCGAGCTCGGGGCCAACACGCTTCGAACCTTCACCGTTCCGCCCCGCTGGCTCCTGGATCTGGCCGACCAGCGCGACCTGCGCGTGCTCGTGGGGATCCCGTGGGCCGAGCACATCTGCTTTCTCGACTCGACGGAGGTCATCCGGTCGATTCGCCGGACGATCACGGAGGCGGTGGAGGGGTGCCGCGGCCATCCGGCGGTGGCGGCGTATCTCGTGGGGAACGAGATCCCGCCGGACATCGTCCGCTGGAACGGAGCCCGGAGGGTCGCCGCCTTCCTCCGCGAGCTCGTGGACGTCGTCAAGGGCCTCGAGCCCGACACGCTCGTGGGCTATGCCAACTTCCCCTCCACCGAGTACCTGGAGACGGAGTTCACCGACTTTCTCGCGTTCAACGTCTACCTGCACCGGGAGGCGGATCTCCGCCGGTACCTGCACCGCCTGCACACGCTGGCGGGGGACCGGCCGCTCGTCCTCACGGAGTTCGGGATGGACTCCGTGCGCGAGGGCGAGCAGGCGCAGGCCGCGACGCTGTCGTGGCAGGTCCGGACGGCGCTCGAGATGGGCGTGGCGGGTACCTGCGTCTTCTCGTTCACCGATGAGTGGTTCACGGGCGGTCACGCCGTGACAGACTGGGGGTTCGGGCTCGTGGACCGCGGGCGGCGCCGGAAGCCCGCCTTCCACGCGGTGCAGCGCCGGTACACCACGGACGGGCTCCCCGCCCTGTCCGAATACCCGAAGGTATCCGTCGTGGTGTGCGCGTACAACGCCGAGAGCACCATCGCCGCCTGCCTCGACTCGCTGCGGGAGCTCCGCTACCCCGCCTACGAGGTCGTGGTCGTGGACGACGGGTCCACGGACCGCACGGGGCAGATCGCCGACGAGTACGAGGGCGTCCACGTGATCCACCAGGAGAACCGGGGGCTGAGCGCCGCCCGGAATGTCGGCATTGCCGCGTCGGTCGGCGACATCGTCGCCTTCACCGATTCCGACTGCGTCGCGGATCCGGACTGGCTGCACTATCTGGTCGCTGCGTTCCTCTCCTCGGGATGGCCGGCGGTCGGCGGGCCCAACCTGCCGCCGCCGGAGGACTCGCTGGTCGCCTCGTGCGTGGCCGCCGCGCCAGGCGGGCCGCTCCACGTGCTGCTGACCCACGAGGAGGCCGAGCACATTCCGGGCTGCAACATGGCGTTTCGCCGGGAGATGCTCGAGGAGATCGGCGGCTTCGACCCGATCTTCCGCGCCGCCGGCGACGACGTGGATCTGTGCTGGCGGCTGCAGGAGCGCGGCCATCGCATCGCCTTCAGCCCCGCCGCCATGGTCTGGCACTTCCGGCGCAATACCGTGCAGGCCTACATCGGGCAGCAGCGGGGCTACGGCAAGGCCGAGGGGCTGCTGTATTTCCGGCATCAGCAGCGCTTCAACGCGCTCGGCTACTCGCGGTGGCGCGGCCGGATCTACGGGGGCATCTACTCCCTGTTCACCTCGCTGCTCTCGCTCCGGCGCCCGGTCATCTACGGTGGCGTCTTCGGCCGCGGCCTGTTCCAGACGCTCTACCAGCCGCCGTCGGGTCTCCTCGCGCACCTGCCGCTCACGCTGGAGTGGAACGCGGCGGCCGCTGCGCTCCTGGCCGTCGCCCTCGTCCGGGGCGGCTGGGCGTGGCTGGGCGCGGCACCGCTGCTGCTGACGTGGGGCTGCTGCCTGGGAGCGGCGCTGCGCGCCCGCGTGGACGTGCGGGCGGACAGTCTTCGCGGCCGCCTGCTGATCGCGCTCCTCACCTCTGTGGGCCCGCTCGTCCGCTGTTTCGAGCGCTATCGCTGGCTGGCGCGCGGGCTGTCGGCCGCCGAGCCCGACGAGGGGGGCCGGCCCGTCCGGGCGCTGCCGGTGTCGTGGCGGGAAGGGGCGCTGTCCGTCGCGTTCTGGACCGAGGACGGGCTGGAGAAGGAAGCGGTGCTGGAAGGTCTCCGGGAAGCCGTCGCCGCGCGGAAGTACTTCGTCCTGGTGGATCAGGGGTGGAGTGAGTGGGACCTCGAGGTGTATGGAGGGCTCTGGTCGAGGGGACGCGTCACGGTGGCCACGGAGTATCACGGCGCGGGCCGCCGGGTCCTGCGCGTCAAGTGCGCCGTGCGGGGCTCGCTCCTCGGCCGGCTCGTGGGCGGCGGCGCGCTCCTCCTCGGTGCGCTCGGCGTGGCGCTCGGCTCCGGGATCCTGGTCACCGCCGGCCTCGGCGGGGCCGCCGTCGGCGCGGCGGCATTTGGCCGGGAAGCCTTGAAGCTCGGCCGGACGCTTCATCGCTCCCTGCAGGCGGTGGCGCGGCAGACCCGGCTACACTATGCGCCGCCGCTGCAGGCTCCCGCGGCAGCAGCGACGTGAGCGCGTTCTCGTCCCGGGTGCTGACCTACCTGCGCCCGCACCGCCTGCCGCTGCTCTGGGCGCTCGTCCAGGTGCTGCTCATCGGCGTCTGCGAGCTGCTCAAGCCCTGGCCGCTCAAGGTCGTCATCGACTCGGTGCTCGGGGGGCAGGCGCCGCCCCGGGGCTGGCCGGCCGGATGGTCCCCCGAGGCCCTGCTGCTCGCGGCGTGCGCGGCCCTCGTGCTCATCTACGCCGTGCTCGGCACCCTCACCGTCCTGAACAACTTCACCACGATCCGCGTCGGCCAGCGAATGGTGAGCGAGCTGCGGAGCGACCTCTACAGCCATCTCCACCGGCTCTCCCTCGCCTTCCACAGCCGGGCCCAGGTCGGCGACCTGCTCTACCGCGTCACCGCCGACACCTTCGCCCTCCAGAGCCTGACCATGAACAGCCTCTTTCCAGCCGTGACCGCCCTGATCCTCCTCGTGGGGATGAGCGTGATCATGCTCCGGCTCGACTGGACGCTGACGCTGCTGGCGCTCGGTGTGTGTCCGGCGCTCTTCGCGGCCATCGCGCGGCTCAACGCCCGGCTCACCCGGGTGGCGGGGGAGGTCCGCCGGCACGAGAGCGAGGTCTACGCCGTCGTCCAGCAGACCATGTCCACGATGCGGGTGATCCAGGCGTTCACGCGCGAGGAAGACGAGCACCGGCGGTTCATGACGGCCAACCGGCAGAGCCTCGCCGCGGGGCTGCGGCTCTACACGCTGCAGACGTTCTACTCGAGCGTGGTGAACGTGGTGATCGCCCTGGGCACGGCCGCGGTCGTCTGGGTGGGGGCGCGGCACGTCCTGGACGGCTCGCTGAGCCTGGGCTCCCTGGTGATCTTCGTCTCCTATCTGGCTTCGCTCTACGGCCCCATCAACAGCCTGTTCCAGACCTACGGATTCGCCCAGGGCTCCAGGGCCGGGGTGCAACGCGTGTTCGACGTGCTGGACGTCGAGCGGGAGATCGCGGACGGCGCGGATGAGTTTCCCTCGCCGGGGGCGGTGGGCGAGGTGGCGTGGGAGAGCGTCTCCTTCGCGTACACGCCGGGCCGTCCGGTGCTGGCCGGGGTGACCCTCCGCGTCCGGCCGGGGCAGAAGGTGGCCATCGCGGGGCCGACGGGAGCCGGAAAGTCCACCCTGCTGAGCCTCCTCCCGCGCTTCTACGACCCGACCGCGGGCCGCCTCGTCGTCGACGGCCGGGACGCGCGGGAGTACCGGCTCGCCTCGCTGCGCCGGCAGATCGCCATGGTGCTCCAGCCGCCGCTGGTGTTCCCGACCACCCTGCGCGACAACATCGCGTTCGGACGCCCCGGCGCGCGCCCCGACGAGATCATCTCCGCCGCCCGACTGGCCTGCATCGACGACATGATCATGAGGCTTCCCAGGGGATACGAGACGCTGGTCGGAGAGCAGGGCGTCACCCTGTCGGAAGGCGAGAAGCAGCGGCTCACCATCGCGCGCGCCATCCTCCGGAACTCGCCGATCCTCATCCTGGATGAGCCCACCTCGTCGGTGGACGCCGAGACCGAGTTCCTCATCCTGCAGGGGCTCGAGCGGCTGACCGCCGGGCGCACCACGTTCATCATCGCCCACCGGCTGTCCACGGTGCGGAAGGCCGACCTGATCGTGGTCCTTCGCGACGGTCACGTCGTGGAGCAAGGCGGCTTCGAAGCCCTCATGGAGGCCCGCGGCACGTTCGCCTCACTGTACCGGCTGCAGGACGGCGTCCGGAAGGAGGACCCGCTTGCGCTCCCATAGGCGGATCCTCGTGCTCCATCTGGCCGGGCAGTACCCGATGGGCGGCATTGGCTGGCAGGCCGTCCACTACGTCGTCGGCCTCGCCCGGCTGGGCTACGACGTGTACTACGTCGAGGACTCCTGGGCGCCGCCCTACGATCCCCGGCTCCGGAGCGTGACGGAGGACTGCGGGTACGGCGTCGAGTTCCTGCGCCGGACCATGGAGCGGTTCGGGCTCGGGGATCGCTGGGCGTACCGCGACCTGCTCCGGGACCGCTGCTACGGGCTTCCGCGCGAGCGGCTCGAGCGGCTCTACCGCGAGGCCGATGCCCTGCTCAACGTGTGCGGCGCGAGCCGGCTGCGCGAAGAGCACCTGCGCTGCCCGATCCGCGTCTACGTGCAGACCGATCCCGTGCACGACCAGATCCTGGTCATGGAGAACAACGCGAGGACCATCGCCACGCTGGCGGCCCACACCCACCACTTCACCTACGGCGAGAACCTGGGCCAGCCGGACTGTCCGATCCCCCTCGAGGGATTCGACTGGAGACCGACGCGGCCGCCCGTCGTCCTGGATCTCTGGGAGCCGCGCTTCGATCCTGCGGCCGAGCGCTTCACCACGATCGGCACGTGGGAGAACGTCAGCAAGGACGTCCAGTTCGCGGGACAGACCTACTACTGGTCCAAGCACGTCAACTTCCTGCGCGTCGTCAATCTTCCGCAGCTGACATCCCAGCCGCTGGAGCTGGCGATCGGGAATGTCGATCCGGGGGCCCGGGAGCTGCTGCGCGAGTCGGGCTGGCAGCTGGCGGACGGCTACGAGAAGTCGCGCGACACCATCGCGTACCAGGAACACATCTATGCCGCCCGAGGCGAGTTCACGGTGGCGAAGGACCTGGTGGCCCGCACGCGCTCGGGGTGGTTCAGCGACCGCAGCGTCTGCTACCTGGCCGCCGGAAAGCCGGTGGTCACCCAGGAGACCGGCTTCAGCAAGTTCGTCCCGACGGGCCGCGGTCTCTTCGCCTTTTCCACTCCCGAGGAGGCGGCGGCGGCCATCGAGGAGATCAACCGCGACTACGCTGACCAGTGCCGGGCGGCGCGGGACATCGCCGCCGGCTACTTCGGTTCGGACCAGGTGCTGGCGGAGCTCTGCCGCGAAGCGGGACTCTGACCGCGGCGGTTGCCGGCCCCGCAGTCCGGTGAGCCGGCGGCAGCCGCGTGTTTGACCCCTCCACCGCTGCAGACTACTCTTCAGGAGTGCCGCGAGAAGGGCAGCCGGCGTGACCTGTGGGGACTGCGGATTCTACGTGATGATCCTCCGGGGGCACAAGTAGCGGTCACCGGAAATCCTCCGTCCAGCCATGTGGCCCCCCTTCGACAGGCTTGGACCTCTCGAAGAGGGTGGGCTCGAGCCGGGGCTGAGGCCAAGCAGTCCGATCACCTGTTTTCTGTCATCGCCCAAGATCTTGGTCGGTCTCGGGTGTCCACCGAGGCAGTGCTGGGCCAACTGACCAGCTTGGCGGTGCCTCACAGCCCGCGCTGGCGGCTCGGGGGCGGCGCGGGTGGACGACGTGGTCGGGCCGCCCGGCGGGGAGCGGCCCGACCAGGACGACTGTCAGCTCTTCCAGTCGAAGGCAATGAGATTGCCCGAGTCGCCCTCCCACGCTCGGAGCTCGGGATCGGACCACCGGCTGCCCTTGCTGCTGGCGACGTGCATTCGGTCGATCTGGAACGCGGCCTGAGCGGCGGCGCCCTCGATCCGCGTCGGCTTTCCCGTCCCGTCCTTGAGCGGGCGCATCGAGACGTGTCCGACATCGCCGACGGTCGCCGACGGGCTCTCGCCGTGCTCCACGGCGATCTTCGTCACGCGCGCCGGCAGCCACATGCTGATGATTCCGCCCAGCAGGGGCTCGAACAGCCCGCCCTTCTTGCCGGAGAATATGGCCTCGAGCTCCCGGCGCTGGGCGGCCGTCGCGCTCTCGTCGATGTACAGTCGCGCCTTGCCCTTGCCCGACCAGAAGTCGCCCGGCCACTCGGCGGAGAGCGCGACCTTCTTGCCCGCGAGGTCCACGCCGTCGGCCGTTCCGCGCTGGATATCGAAGACGAAGGTCCCTCCGCACCATCCCTGATCCGGCTTCGCCGGTCCGAGCCAGCACCCGCACAGCACCGCGCAGTTACACAGCTCCAGGGCCTGTCCGCTCACGTTCCAGGGCATGCTCTCCCTCCTTTCAGCGCCAGAGAGGTGTCATGAGGAGTGTCCCCGCGACCACGAGCACGACGCCCGCGACACGGGTCACCCTTTGCTCGCCCGGAGCCATCTTCTCGATCAGCACGAAGGCGGCGAGGGCGGCCACCCAGACGAGATTCATCACGCCGGCCACGAACAGAAGGGCCATCAGCACCCAGCAGCAACCGACGCAGTAGGCCCCGTGACGGAGCCCCATGCTCAGCGCGCCCGCCGATCCCTCCCGCCACTCGCTCATGATGAAGGCGAGCGGGGACCGGCAGACCCGGAGACACCTGTCCTTGAGCGGCGTCCACTGGAAGATGCCCGCCGCGATGAGGAGCGCTCCGCCGAGATGGCGGCTGGTGGTCATCAGCATGGGGGAGAGCAGGGCGGCGCTGTGGAGTCCCCACTGAGCGAGGGTGGCGAGGGCGCTGTAGGTCGCCCAGACGAGGAGATAGCCGAGGACGAAGACGCCGGTTTGCGCGAAGGGCCGACCCGCTGCCGGTCGCGAGCGAGCGATGCGGGCGAACATCAGCACCATGGGGCTGGCGGCGGGGATCATCATGGCGGCCATCATCACCGACCACATGAGGAAGGTCAGGAGCCCGTCGGCCAGGTGCCAGCCGTGCATCTGGGGACCCGCCATGCCCAGGGCCGCGTGCATGTCGAGGTCCGACATCGCCTGGGCCAGACGCAGGACATACAGCCACGCCAGGATGGCGAGGCCGGCGAGCCCGGCGCCGACGATGGCGCGGTCGCGCCTGACAACGGCGTCGAGCGTCGTGCTCACTCGTTCCGCGCCTCCTCGGGCACGGGCGGGGCGCTGGCGTGAATGGCGTCGAGAACGATGGAGGCAAGTCTCGGAGAACACGGGGGGCCTGTCAAGGTCGAGCGACGCAGCGCAACACCTGCGAGTGCCTGGCGATGGCCGACCCCGGGTCACGCCCGATGGAGGCTGCCCGCAGCCCATCGTCCGGCGGCGGGCCCGTAGGAGCCCGCCCGCGTGTTTGACCCCTTCACCGCTGCAGACTACTCTTGAGGGGTGCCGCGAGAAGGGCAGCCGGCGTGACCTGTGGGGACTGCGGATTCGAGGGCCCGCCGGACTTCGCCTTCTGCCCCAGGTGTGGCCGCAAGCTCGAGCGCGAGCCCGAGGCCGACCGGCGCACCGTCACGGTCGTCTTCGCCGACCTCTCGGGCTTCACCGCGCTGGCCGAGCGCCTGGACCCCGAGGACGTCCGCGCCGTCCAGAGCGACCTCTTCCAGGAGATGGCCGCGGCGATCCAGCAGTACGGCGGCTTCGTCGAGAAGTTCGTGGGCGACGCCGTCATGGCGGTCTTTGGCGCGCCGGTGGCCCACGAGGACGACCCCGAGCGCGCCCTCCGCGCCGCGCTGGCCATGCAGGAGCGGACGGCGGCGCTCAACGGCCGCTGGCAGGCACGCCTGGGCACCGCGCTCGCCCTCCACGTGGGCGTCAACACCGGGCCCGTCGTCGCGGGGAGCATCGGCGCCGACAAGGGTGGCGCCTACGCCGTCACGGGCGACACTGTCAACACGGCGTCGCGCCTCCAGAGCGTGGCGCCGCCGGGTCAGGTCCTCGCCAGCGAGGCCACCTGGCGTCTCGCCCAGCACGCCTTCGCCTTCGAGGCGGCAGGCAATCTCCAGGTGAAGGGCAGGTCCGAGCCCGTCGCCGCCTACCGGCTGTCGGGACTCCTGGCTGCCCCGCGCTCGGCGCGCGGCCTCGAAGCCCACGGCCTCGCCGCCCCGCTCGTCGGCCGCGAGGCGGAGCTCACAAGACTCCTGGCAGCCTTCGACACGGCGGTGCAGGGGCGCGCGCAGGTGGTGAGCCTCATCGGCGACGCCGGAGTCGGCAAGTCCCGGCTCCTGCGCGAGTTCCTCCAGGTGCTTGACGCCGGAGGGCGGCTCCGCGGAGTGACCGTGCGCCAGGCCGCCTGCTCGTCGCTCGGTGAGCAGACCTACGGCGTCGTGGCCGCGTTCCTCCGGCAGGCATACGAGGTCGCCCCCGAGGATCCGCTCGAGGTGGCGCGGAAGAAGCTCGTCGCCGGTCTCACGGCCCTCGGTGCCCGCGAGGACGAGACCGCCGGCATCGCCCCCCTCCTCGGCCGGCTTCTCGGCCTCGAGCCCGCCCCCTTCGAGCCCGCCCAGGTGGAGCCCGAGCAGGTCAAGCGCCAGATCTACCTGGCCTCGCGTCTCGTCCTCGAGTGGCGCCTCCGGCAGGGCCCGCTCGTGCTCGTGGTGGAAGACCTGCACTGGGCCGACGCCGCCTCCGTGGAGCTCCTGGAATTCATGGTGGACCACCTGGCCGACCGCTCCTTCATGCTGCTGGTCACGCGCCGCGCCGCGCCCGACGGGCACCGGCTGGCGCCGCGGCGCGCGACCCACACGGTCCTCAGGCTCGAGGCGCTGCCGACCGGCCAGACCGAGGCCCTCCTGGGTGCCCTCTTCGGCCGTTCCGCGGCGGGCATTCCCGGGCGCCTCCGCGAGCTCATCGTCCAGCGCGCCGGCGGCGTGCCCTTCTACGTGGAGGAGATCGTCCGCGGCCTCATCGCCAGTGGCGCCCTCGCCCGGGACGGCACCGGCTGGACGTGCCGGGCTGACGTCGCGGCCGTGGACGTGCCGCCGACCCTCCAGGGGCTGCTCCTCTCGCGCGTCGACCGCCTGCCGCCGCCGGCGCGGCGCACGCTCCAGGAGGCGGCCGTCCTCGGCACCGACTTCGACGAGCGGCTGCTCCGTGAGGTCGTGAGCGAGCCCGAGGCGGCGGCCGCGTCGCTGACAGTCCTCCGCGAGGCCGAGCTCCTGGAAGCGGCCGCGCCGCGGCAGTACCGCTTCCCCCACGCGCTGGTCCAGGAGGTCGTCTATCAGAGCCTCCTGCTCCGCCGGCGCATGGAGCTTCACGGGCGTGCCGGCCTCGCGCTGGAGGCGCTCGCGGGTGGCAGGCCCGAGCGGCTGGAGGACCTGGAGGCCCTCGGCCATCACTTCGGCCTGAGCGCCGATAAGCGGAAGGGCGCGCGCTACCTCGCAGCCGCGGGGGATTGGGCCCGGGCGATCTACGCCAACGAGGATGCCCTCCGCCACTACCGGCGCGCCCTGGGCGCGCTCGCCGAGTGCGACGAGGGCTGCGGCGCCGAGCGGCTCGACGTCCACGAGCGGCTCGGTGATCTGCTGGGGCCGACGGGTGGCCGGCCGGAGGCCCTCGAGCACTACGCGGTCGTGCTCGCAGGACACGCCGGTGACCGCCCCGCCCAGGCACGGCTCCAGCGGAAGATCGGCGGGCTCCACTGGGATGCGGGCGACCGCTCCCGGGCCCTTGCTTGCTTCGAGACCGGGCTATCGCTCCTGGACGGTCAGCCCGAGGACGTGGAGCTCCCCCGCCTCTACCTGGAGATGGGCCGGGCGGCCTTCAGGAGCGGCGACAACCCGGGCGCCATCGAGTGGGCCGAGCGCGCGGGCGCCCACGCCGAGCGGCTCGCCGCCTCGGGTGACCCCGCCACCCGGAAGGAGGCGGCCGCGGCCATCGCCCACGCCCGGAACACCCTCGGCATCGCGCTCGCCCGTACGGGCCGCCTGCAAGACGCCGCCGCCCAGATCGAGCAGAGCGTGGCTGCCGCCCTGGCCGAAGAGCTCCTCCAGCCGGCGTGCCGCGGCTACACGAACCTGTCCGTCCTCTACGGCAGCCTCGACCCGGGCCGCGCCATCGAGACCTGCCAGCGGGGGCTTGCCATGGCGCGGAAGATCGGCGACCTGGGATTCCAGGCGCGGCTCCACGCCAACCTCGCCGTGGCCTACTGCGCCCTCACCAACCGCTGTGAGGAGCAGGGGATCGGCGCCGCCCAAGCGGCCATCGAGCTGGACCGCCGGCTCGGCCAGCTCGACCACCTGGCCATCCCCTTGATCGTCCTCGGCCAGATCCACCAGTGCCACGGCGGCGACCCGGCCGAGGCGCGCCGCTGCTACGAGGAGGCCCTCACCCTCGCCGAGCCGGTGGGCGACCCCCAGCTCCTGTTTCCCTGCTACGATGGGCTCGGTACGCTCTATCTCGACCAGGGAGACGAGGAGCGGGCCGAACAGTACATGCGGCGGGCCCAGGAGATCTGCGAGCGCGCCGGCATCGACCCCGACTCCCTCGTCGTCCTGCCGTTTCTCGAGTAGGGACTCTTTGCTCCGAAGGAGGTGCACCTGACGATGAGCTCGTTCCAACGGCTCGAGCCCGGCGACCGGGCTCCCGACTTCACCCTCCCGGCGGTCAACCGCGAGGGGACCGTCTCTCTCGGGGAGTTCCGCGGCAAGCGACCGGTGCTCCTCGCCCTGTTCCGGGGGCTCCACTGCCCGTTTTGCCGCCGCCAGCTCGTGCAGCTGACCGCGATGCGGGAGAAAGTCAATCGCGCGGGGGTCGAGACGCTGGCCGTCGTCAACACCCCCCTCGACCGGGCCCGTCTCTACTTCAAGTACCACCCGACGCGCGTCCTCCTGGCCGCCGACCCGGAGGCCGGCACCCACCGCCTCTTCCGCCTGCCCGCGTTCGAGCTCGGGGAGGTGTCGGAGTGGCCCCTGCGGACGACCGCGGAAGAGTTCGGCGCCGTGCGCGTCAACCCGAGTGGCGAGCTGGCAGTGGCGCTACAGCCGATGGAGGCCAACGACGAGCTGAACCGGCGAGAAGGATTCCAGCTGACCGAGGTGGACCAGCAGATCCTCAGGGCACACGGCACGCAGCTGGCCGGCCACTTTCTGATAGACCGGGAGGGGATCGTCCGCTGGACCCACGTCGAGGCGTGGGAGCGGATCGGTGACCTGACGATCTTCCCCTCCGAGGAGGAGATCCTGGCAGCCGCCCGCGCGCTTCCGCGATGAGACGCGTCGCCACGCTCGTTCTCGTGTTCTTCATGGGCGCGTGCGCCGGTCATTGATCAGGCGCTCAGTTACCTCACGAAGGCGTTCTTTCAGCTCGGGGATTACGAGGTCGCCTCGTACTACGCGCGCGCCACGCTGCAGCACAACCAGGAGAACAAGTTCGTCCTGCCCTACATCGAGCAGATCCGCCGTGCCCCACGAGGAGCATCTCCAACCGGGCGCAAGTAGCCCGGCGGCACCCTGATTCCGCGCCAGGCCGTGGCGGTCTCGCTGGGCGAGGCTCGACGCCGGATGCCGGACACCAGAGCTTGCAGACGGGCCGGCGCGCGCTGCACGCGGGAGTGCTCCTCGGTCACCTTGGCGATCGCCGACGGAAAGACGACCAGGACGATCTCACCGCCCAGCGCGGCGGACGGGGCGAGAATTCCCTCGAATCCGGCCACCCGGGCGGCGTCCCCGAGCGCCTGGCACCGGGTCAGGTCATCGCCGGTGAGGTCGGCTTCGGTCAGCGCGAGGACGTCGCGCACCCCAGGATCGGTCAGGTCCAGCACCCGGAGATTCTCGACCCGCGCGCCCCCGATCCGGCGCCGGATCTCGAAGGGCGAGAGCTCGCTCGAGGTGTGGTGGCGCAGGAGCTCGACCCACGCCCCGCGCTCGGTGGTCGAGGCGTACCAGGCTCCCCGGTCCCCCGCGCGATGATACCGGCCAGGCCCGGCCGCTGGCGTTGCCACGTCCAGGAGGTGTCGCGTCGGCGCGCACTGGCGCCACACGCGACCGCTGAAAATCCGCACCCGGGCGGCGGCGATTCCGCCGCCCGGGCTAGACGTAGGCGCCCTCGACGTAGGCGGCCGCGGCCTCCCGCACGGCCTGAGTCTCGCCGGCGGCCAAGGCCTCGAGCGGTCGGCGGTCGCCGAGGAGCCGGTTGCGCGCGCGGAGCCACTGGCCCACCCCCCGCCGCGTCAGCGTCTCCTGCAGGAGCAGAGCGATCTCCCGGAGATCGCGCAGGCGATCCTCGGCCTGGGGCCGGATCGCGGACGTCCGTTGCCAGTTCCGCACGGATCGGGCGGTGGCCCGAGTCGCCAGCGCGATCGCCGCCTGCGTGAGCCCGAACTGACGGAGCGCGTGTACCACGTCAGCGGCCTCGACGGCGCGCTCCAGCGGGACGGGGCGCGGCGGTGCCGCCACTCGCTTCACCGCCCGCCGGTGGGCGACCCGGGTCTGCCGGTCACGCGGCGCGTGCGCTCGCGTAGGACATCACTTCCTCTCTAGTTTCCTCTTTGTCTGCCTCAAAAGTTACCTTCTTCGCTGCCGCGTGTCCACTGGATTCTCATCCGCGCTCAGGCTGTCGTCAGCGACCCAGGAAGGCGTTCGCTTCCCTGATCTCGGGGCGCTGGGTGTCGGCCCTGGCCGTGAGCGTGACCAGCCGCTCGTAGTTGGCGCGGGCCTTGGCGGTGTCACCCGCTGCCTTCGCGGCCCTGGCGGCCCCGAGGTATCCGCGCAGGCGATTGGGCTCCCGGCCCTGGGAGGCCTCGAACGCGGCGAGCGCCTCCGGCGCGCGGTTGGCCTCCAGCAGCATCTCGCCCAGCAGCTCGCGGGCTGGAACCAGGCGGCCGGGGCTCACGATGTGCTTCTCGGTGAGGTCCTCGGCGTCGGCGGCCGCCCGCATCAGACGGATCGCCTCGTCGGCCTTGCCCTCGACGCGGGCGTTCCACGCTCTCACGATCTGGCGCTGGACGTCGACCTCCCCGGCCCAGTACCCTTGCTTCATCCCGACGAGAGCGGTGTGAAGCGCGTCGAGCCGTTCCAGGTCCTGCCGCGCGGTGGCGGCGTTGCCGGCGCGCGATGCACCCAGCGCCCGGGCGAAGACCACCAGCGCCTCGGCCTGCGGCCACTTGC
>JACPIQ010000039.1 GCA_016188005.1 Candidatus Rokuibacteriota bacterium
ACCACCATGGGGCCGGCCGGGAGCGCACCCCGGGACTGGGCGACGCCGTAGTTCCGCCAGGCGGTCTCGAGCGCGGCCTTGAAGGTCGCGCAGGCCGACTGCTGGTAGAGCAGCGGGACCCGGTTGGCGTAGCGGATGACGCGGGCCAGCTCGCTGTCATCCTCCCGCTGCTCGCCCTCGGCGAGCGGGACCGCGGGCGCCTCCGGCGTGGCCGCCGCCTGGTCCGGCCCCTTCCCGTAGGCGAGCCCCGCTTCAATGATGAACGGGTTGCCGCGGTACACCGACGGGGGCCGGGTCACCGCCGTGTAGAACTCTCCCTTGATCTGCTTGTACAGGCCGTGGAGGATCGCCTTCTCGCCGATGGGCGAGATGCAATTGGACGGCGGCGCCATGATCTTCGTCGCCTGGATGGCCTTGTAGAGCGCCTCGGCGTCGGCGCCGTGGACGTTCCGCGGCCGCGCGTTCGGCGACAGCCTGGCCGTCCGGCAGACCTCCTGGGCGACGGATGCGGAGACCCGGCTGAAATCGGCGGCGAGGAATCCCGCGAGCGAGTGGCTCCGCGTGTCGTGGAGCATCCGCAGGAGAACGCCGAACTCGATCCCGTACGGATGCGGCTTGATCTCGCGGGGCTGGGGCGGCAGCTCGTCGATCGTCCGGGGGTACTCCCGCGTCTCCCCTTCCGGCGTGTGGTAGAGGAGCCGCACGTGCGGATTGGCGATGGCGACCTGCTCGAGGAACTCGTCCACCGAGGCGCGGCCTTTCTGATAGCGCCCCTCGATCTCGAGGGCCACCTGGGTGCCGCGCGGGTGCTCCCAGTCGATCTTCTTGCTCTCGAAGATCCTGGGCTCGTTCTTCTTGGTGTCGATCTGGACCTCGAAGTAGTGGGCCGCGGCCCGCGCGCCGGTGCGCGAGATGATCTGCACCGGCTTGCCGGTCGTGAGCTGGGCGTACATGCCGGCCGCGGAGATCCCGATCCCTTGCTGGCCGCGGCTCATGCGCAGGCGGTGGAACTTCGAGCCGTAGAGGAGCTTGGCGAAGATCGGCGGAATCTGCTGCCGGACGATGCCGGGGCCGTTGTCCGTGACCGTGACGCGGAAGCGGGTCGCCTGGCTGGCAGGCAGCGGCGCCTCCCCGTTGCTCGAGGCGACCGCCAGCCTGACGACGACCTCGGGCAGGATGCCCGCTTCCTCGGACGCGTCGAGCGCATTGTCGACGGCTTCCTTGACGCAGGTGAGAAGCGCCTTTCTCGGATTGTCGAAGCCGAGCAGGTGGCGGTTCTTGGTGAAGAACTCGGAGACGGAGATGTCCCGCTGGCGGGCGCCCATCTCGGCGGCGGATGGGGCGGCCTTCGGCGCGGCAGTCGGGGTCCCGGCCGGCAGGGTCGCCATCTCCTTCCTTGATATCAGACGTCTGCTCGGCGACGCATCTTTATGGTCATCGGGGTAGAATCGCCCCATGAAGATCCGCATCGGGGTGGGGGCGGCCGGCGCCTCCTCGACGCCGGAGGCGCTGGGCGAGCTCGTCACGGCGATCGATGAGCTCGGGTTCGACTCGCTGTGGCTCTCGGAGGTGCTGACCGGCCCGGTGATCGATCCCGTCGTGGGGCTCGCCTGGGCGGCGGCGAGCAATCCGAGGGTGAAGCTCGGGACCACGATGCTCCTGCCGGGCCGCAACGTGCTCAGGCTCGCCAAGCAGCTCGCGAGCCTGGACGTGCTGTGCCGGGGGCGGCTCCTGGTGACGCTCGTTCCCGGGCTCACGTACGCGCCGGAGCGCGAGGCGATCGGCGTCGAGCCCCGGCGCCGGGGGGCGGTCATCGACGAGGCGCTGCCGCTCCTGCGGCGCCTGTGGGCCGGCGAGACGGTGAGCCACGACGGCCCCGCCGGCAGCTTCCACGATGTCAAGCTCTCCCCGCTGCCGGTGCGGCAGCCGCTCGAAGTGTGGCTGGGCGGCACGGTGCCCGCCGCCCTCGAGCGCTGCGGGCGATTGTCGGATGGCTGGCTGCCGTCGCTCTGCACGCCCGACGAGGCGGCAGCGGGACGCGTGGTGATCGACGGAGCGGCGGCCAGGGCCGGACGCGCGCTCAGTCGCGAGCACTTCGGCGTGAGCATCGGCTACGCGCGCGAGCCCATCGATCCGGCCACCGCGCGCGTCATGACCGCCCGCCGGCCGCGGGCCCTCGAGCTGACGCCGGTGGGGCTGCCGGCTCTGCGTCAGGTCATCGAGCGGTTCGTCGGAGTCGGCGTCTCCAAGTTCGTCGTGCGTCCGGTGGCCCCGCCGACGTCCTGGCGCGCCGAGCTCGAGGCCCTGTCCACGGCGGTGGGCGACCTCCAGACGTGACGGGGCGAGCCGCCGCTGGTCCAGGTTCAGCGCCATGACGGACTGCGTCCCGAGACCGGCCCTCCCGGAAGCGGTGGCGTGACCGTGGCGAGCGCGCTGGACGGGCTCATGGTCCTGGATCTCGCCACCTTCGTGGCCGCCCCGTTCTGCTGCACTCTGCTCGGGGAGTTCGGCGCCGACGTCATCAAGGTGGAGCAGCCGGGACGCGGCGACGACCTCCGCCGGCTCGGCACGCCGGCGGCGGAGGGGCTCTCGTACTGGTGGCTGGCGGAGTCACGGAACAAGAAATCCATCACGTGCAACCTGCGGGCGCCCGAAGGGCAGGCGCTCATCCGGCGGCTGGCCGCCCAGGCCGACATCCTGGCCGAGAACTTCCGCCCGGGGACCATGGAGCGCTGGAAGCTCGGCTGGGAGGATCTCCACGCCGTGAGCCGGGGCCTCGTCATGGTGCGGATCTCGGCCTTCGGCCAGACAGGCCCGTACCGGGAGCGCCCCGGCTTCGGGCGCATCGCCGCGGCCGTGAGCGGCGTCTCGTACATCTCGGGGTACCCTGATCGGCCACCGGTCTCGCCGGGGACGCCCACGATCCCCGACTACCTGGCGGGGACGCTGGGGGCCCTCGGGGCGCTGATCGCGCTCCAGCACCGTCAGCGAACGGACGCGTCCTTGACTGCGCGGCGGTGCCCGGGGCAGGATGGCATGGCAGTCGACTGGCGATCGCGGCGTTCCCGGACGGCACATGAGCTCCCAGGCTTCGGAGGAGGACTCGCGAGATGTCTGACACCACGGGCTATACCGGCAGGCTTCTTCGCGTCGACCTCTCGACGGGGCAGATCGGCGATGAGGCCGTCGACGCGGCGACCATGCGGAAGTTCGTCGGCGGCTCCGGCCTCGGGGCCAAGATCCTCTACGACGAAGTGCCACCGGGAGTGGCCTGGAACGACCCGCGGAACCGTTTCATCGTGGGCTCGGGGCCTCTCGGCGGCACGCGCGTCATGGGGTCCGGGACGATCTCGATCGTCACCAAGGGGCCGCTCACCAACGGCGCCACCTCCACGCAGGCCAACGGCTATCTCGGCGCCTATCTGCGCTTCAATGGCTACGATGCCATCGTCATCCAGGGAGCCTCCGACGCGCTCGTCTACCTCTACCTGGTCGACGGAAAGGCCGAGCTGAGGGCGGCCGGCCACCTGGCCGGGAAGGACACGTGGGAGACCCACGATGCCATCGCGGCCGAGCTGGGCAAGAAGGAGAGCGAGGTCAGCGTCTTCGGCGTGGGGCCCGCCGGCGAGCACCTGGTGCGGTTCGCCGCCGTGGCCGGGGACAAGGGACATGTCGCGGGGCACAACGGCTCCGGCGCGGTGATGGGTTCCAAGAGGCTGAAGGCCATCGTCGCCGCCCGGACGCGGGGCGGCGTCAGGGTGCACGATCCGGCCGGGCTCGCCTCCACCGCGAGGGAGATCGTCGACGCGATCAAGGCGGACCCGGCCACGAAGCGGATGTACGACTGGGGCACCGGGATGCTCCTGAGCGGGGCGGAGGCGGGCGGCTACCTTCCCGTGAAGAACTACACCACCAACCTCTTTCCGGAGCACGAGCCCTTCATGGCCGTGAACTACCGGAAGCGCTTCGAGGTCAAGGCCGCGCCGTGCTGGGCCTGCCAGATGCACCACCTGCACATGATGACGGTCACCGACGGACCGTATGCGGGCTTCGTCGGGGAGGAGCCGGAGTACGAGCAGTGGGCGGCCTGGGGCCCGGTGATCGGCAACACCGACCCGGCCGGAGCCCTCGTGCTGTCGAACGAGACGGATCGCCTCGGCCTGGAGAACAACGAGGCCGGCTGGGTCATCGGGTGGGTCATGGAGTGCTTCGAGAAAGGCCTCCTCACCGAGGAACAGACGGATGGGCTCCGGATGAACTGGGGCAATGTCGAGGGCGCCCGGGCCATGCTCCGCAAGATCGCCCGCCGAGACGGCGTCGGCAACCTGCTGGCCGAGGGCATCATGCGGGCGTCCCGCTCGGTCGGCGGCGAGGCCGCCAGCCTGGCGATCTTCACGCACAAGGGGAACACCCCCAGGGGACACGATCACCGGGGCCGGTGGTTCGAGATGCTCGACACCTCCGTGTCGAACACGGGCACCATCGAGGCCGGCCCACCGGTCCTGCCCCAGGAGCTGGGGCTGAAGGAAGGGGATCCGTTCAAGGGGGCGGACGTCTCGACCTTCGTCGCAAAGACCAAGGGACGGATGCTCTTCGAGGACTGTCTCGGGACCTGTCGCTTCTGCACGCGGACGGAGCTGAAGCTCGTCACGAAGGCGCTGAATGCCGCGACCGGATGGGACATGGGCGTGGGCGTTCAACCTGAGGCACGGCGTCCCTGCCGAGGCGGAGAAGCCGTCGCTGCGCTACGGCTCGGTGCCCGTCGATGGCCCGGTCAAGAACAAGGCCATCGGTCCCGAGTGGGACGGGATGATGGACAACTACTACCAGCTCATGGGCTGGGACCGGCGGACGGGGAAGCCCTTGCCGGAGACCTTGAGGCGGTACGGGCTCGAGCAGCAGGCGCAGGACCTGTGGTAGGAGCCCGGACGGGGACGGTGCGTCTCGAGATCGTCCCCTGGCTCACTCAGCAGTTCGGGAAGGGCGACGCCTCCCGCCTTCTCCTCGAGGAGGACGTCGAGGGAGCCGTGACGCTCGGCGACTTCCTCGCCTCCCTGGCGGAGAAGTATCCGGCCTTCGGCACG
The DNA here is from genome assembly GCA_016188005.1 of Candidatus Rokuibacteriota bacterium. Taxonomy (NCBI): domain Bacteria; phylum Candidatus Rokuibacteriota; species Candidatus Rokuibacteriota bacterium. The sequence goes on from JACPIQ010000039.1 coordinate 5,085, forward strand.
GCCATCCTGGACATCGGCACCGGCCGGCTGGCCGAGCACGTGAGCATCGTCCACAATGGCACCGTGCTCGGCGGAAGCCGAGCCGCGGACGAGCTCGTCCGGGCCGGGGACTCGCTCATCTTCCTGCCCGCCTTCAGCGGAGGCTGACCCCCGGCCGGCGGTCGAGGGGGAGCCTGGCGGGCGCCCGGGAACTTTCTCCGGTCCTTGAAAGTTCTCCCAGCCGAGCCGACATGGGCAGCCGTGCGCGTCTTCCAAGATCGCAGTCCCTGAGTGCCCGGCGCGGGGCCCTGGCGGTCCTGGTTCTCGGCCTGGTCCTGGCCAGCCCCGCGGCAGCCGGGGCGCAATCGGCCGATCTCGTGGCGCAGGGCAAGTACATCTTCGGCGCGGCAGCGGGCTGCGGCTGCCACACCGAGCCCAAGAAGACGCTCAATGCCGGGGGGCGCAGGTACGACGGGCCATTCGGGACCGTCTACTCCTCCAACATCACGCCGGATCCGGCGACGGGGATCGGGAAGTGGACCGACCAGCAAGTCATCACCGCCATTCGTTCGGGCCGCCGGCCCAACGGGGAGCGCCTCCTTCCCGTCCATCCATACACGGTGTTCAACGGGATGGCCGAGGAGCACCTGCGCGCGCTGGTCGCCTATCTCCGCAGCCTGCCGCCGGTGAGCCGACCCAATACGCCGAAGAAGATCACGGTCCCGCTCTTCGAGAGCGTATTCCTGCCCGCATGGCTCGCGGCGTTCGCCCCGCGCGAGACGCCGCCGGCCACCGCGCCGACCTCCGGCCGGGCGCGCGGAGAGTATCTCGTGCGGGCGGTGGGCCACTGCGGCGAGTGCCACACGCCACGGGGCATGACGCAGGCGACGGACAACTCGCGCTTCCTGGCGGGCAACCAGAAGGGCAAGGGGCCCGAGGGCAAAGCGGTGCCCAACATCACGCCCGACAAGGGCACGGGCATCGGCGACTGGACCGAGGAGCAGATCGCCGAGTACCTGGGCACGGGCAATCGACCCGACGGCGACGTGGCGGGTGGCCTGATGGGCGAGGTGATTCAGGGCACTTCAGCCGGACTCAAGGACCTGACCGCGGCCGATCGCCTCGCGATCGCCCGCTACCTGAAGTCCATCCCGGCCATCAAGAACGAGATCGGGGACTAGGCCGAGTCAACCCCATGAGGGATCGGGCGCCGGCCCCGCGGACGCCCATTCCCGAGCAAGGAGGCGAGGGATGAACGCAAGAGCGAGAGTGAGTGCGAGCCTCGTGATCGGTATCCTGGCTGCCGTCACCGCGGCGGGATGCGCCCCGAAGATGCGCATGGGCTCGGGGGACATCGTGGCCGATCGCCAGCGCCTGATGAAGCTCAACGGGGCGAGCTGGGCGGACATCCAGGCCAAGGCCAAGGCGGGCCAGATCGAGGCCATTGCAGTGAACGCGGAAACCCTCGCGCTCAACGCCATGCACATTCCCTCGCTCTTCCCCGAGGGGTCGCACACCGAGAAGTCCAAGGCAAAGCCGGAGGTCTGGCAGAAGTGGGCCGAGTTCGAGAAGGCCGCCAAGACCATGGAGGCCGAGGCCGTGAAGCTGCGGGACGCCTCCAAGTCCAAGAACGAGGCCCTGACCCAGTCCCTCGTGAAGGACTTCGGCCGCCTCGCGTGTGGCAACTGTCACACGCCCTTCCGGGTCCCCCCGCCGCCGCAGCCGCGCTCCTAGGACGCCGGGGTCGAGGGCGGCTCTTCCGGGAGTCCCGTGGGGGAGCCCCCCTCGCAGTTCACCGCGATCCACTTCCCCTGTGGTAGCCTCGACCTCTATCCACACGAAAACCGGTAGCGCCAAGACGACACGCAGCGACGGAGGAATCGGAGGGAGGCGATCGCATGGCGATGCGGGTCGAGACCGACACCCTCGGGGCGATCGAGGTCCCGGCGGACCGTTACTGGGGCGCCCAGACCCAGCGGTCGCTCCAGCACTTCCGGATCGGCGGTGACCGCTTTCCGCGGGAGATGATCCGGGCCTTCGGCATCCTCAAGAAGGCCTGCGCGCTCGGGAACCGGGACCTCGGGCTCCTGCCCGACGCCACGGCCCGGGCCATCGCTCAAGCGGCGCAGGAGGTCATCGAAGGGACGCTGGACGCCCATTTCCCGCTGGTGGTCTGGCAGACCGGCAGCGGCACCCAGACCAACATGAACTGCAACGAGGTCATCGCCAATCGGGCGATCGAGTTGCTGGGCGGCGCGCTCGGCTCGAAGGATCCGGTCCACCCCAACGACGACGTCAACATGAGCCAGTCCTCGAACGACACCTTCCCGACCGCCATGCACATCGCGACCGTGGAGCAGCTCCACGGGCGGCTCCTCCCGGCGGTGCGCCGGCTCCGGGACACGCTGGACGCGAAGGCGCGGGCCTTCGCCGACGTCGTCAAGATCGGACGGACGCACCTCCAGGACGCGGTGCCGCTGACGCTTGGACAGGAGATCTCGGGGTGGGTCAGCCAGCTCGACCACGCGCGCCGCCATCTCGAGGCGGCCCTGCCACACCTCTACGAGCTGGCCATCGGGGGGACTGCGGTGGGGACGGGGCTCAACGCCCCTCCGGAGTTTGCCGAGCGCGCGGCCCAGAAGATCGCGGAGCTGACCGGGCAGCCGTTCGTCTCGGCGGAGAACACGTTCGAGGCCCTGGCCGCTCACGACGCCCTGGTGGCAGCCCACGGGGCGCTCAAGACCCTGGCGGCGGCCGTCACGAAGATCGCCAACGACGTCCGGTGGCTGGCCTCGGGACCGCGCTGCGGGATCGGTGAGATCACGATCCCGGAGAACGAGCCCGGCAGCTCCATCATGCCCGGCAAGGTCAACCCCACGCAATCCGAGGCACTCATGATGGTGTGTGCCCAGGTCCTCGGCAACGACGTGGCCGTGAACGTGGGTGGGGCCTCGGGGAACTTCGAGCTGAACGTCTTCAAGCCGCTGATCATCCACAATGTCCTCCAGTCCATTCGCCTCCTGGCCGACGCGTGCGAGTCCTTCGAGGAGCACTGCGCGCGAGGCATCGAGCCCGATCGCGAGCGGATCCGCCAGCACCTGGAGCGGTCGTTGATGCTCGTGACGGCACTGGCGCCGCGGCTGGGCTACGACCGGGCCGCCGAGATCGCAACGAAGGCGCACCGCGAGGGACTGACGCTCAGGGAGGCGGCCCTCGCGCTCGGCCACCTGACAGCCGAGGAGTTCGACCGGTGGGTGCGGCCCGAGCGCATGCTGGGCCCTCGCCAATCCCGGCCATGACGGCGAACACGATCCTGTCCGCCATCGGCCGTACGCCGCTGGTCCGCCTCGCCGCCATCCCGCGGGATGTCCCGGGGGCCGAGATCTACGCCAAGGTGGAATGGCTGAACCCGGGCGGGTCGGTCAAGGACCGGCCGGCGCACCGCATGGTGCTCGCCGGGGAGCAAAGCGGCGCCCTCCGCCCGGGAAAGATCATCCTGGATGCCACGAGCGGGAACACCGGCATCGCCCTCGCCATGATCGGGGCCGCCCGGGGCTACCCGGTGCGGCTCTGCCTGCCGGCGAATGCCACCGAGGAGCGCAAGAAGATCCTGGCCGCGTACGGGGCCGACCTACTCCTGACCGACGCCCTGGAGATGACGGACGGCGCCATCCGAACGGCCAGGGCGCTCGCCGCCGCCGACCCCGAGCGCTACTTCTATGCGGATCAGTACAACAACCCGGCGAACTGGCAGGCCCATTACGAGACGACGGCGCCGGAGATCTGGGCCCAGACCGGCGGGCGCATCACCCACTTCATCGCGGGCCTCGGCACCGGCGGGACCTTCGTCGGGACCGCCCGGCGGCTGATCGAGTTCAACCCCTCGATCCAGCTGATCGAGTTCCAGCCCGACAGGCCGCTGCACGGGATCGAGGGCCTGAAGCACATGCCGAGCAGCCTCCTGCCGGGGATCTACGACCCCACGCTTGCCGACGAGAGTCTCGCGATCGCCACCGAAGATGCCTACGAGATGGCCGCCCGACTCGCCCGCGAGGAAGGACTCTTCGGCGGGATCTCGTCGGGGGCGGCCGTGGCCGCCGCGCTCGCCGTGGCCCGGCGGATCGGCGCGGGCGTCATCGTCACCGTCCTCCCCGACGGCGGCGGGAAGTATCTTGGCGCCGATCTCTTCAGGAGCGGGTGAGGGCGTCCTGTGTCCCTCGCTGCAACCGACGGCCTCCGGTCGTCATCCAAGCAGACAGAGAGGGCTGTTGCTACAATGGTGACGCCGTGAGGAACGTCGTGCCCGGTCTCCTGGCCGCCTCGGCCGATCCCCCGTCGGCGCCGTGCGCCGAACCGAGCGAGTTTCCGTTCCGCTGCGAGCTCTCCCTCGCCCCGCTGATCGCCTTCTGGACCCGGTCCGGGAACGAAGGCTCGGCCCTCGGGGTGCTGGCCCAGATGGTCGGCGACGAGATCCTGAAGGCGTCGGAGCTGCTGGGCACCTTCCCCGACGCGTCGGTCATCGCCAAGCACCGGGAGATCGTGGACGTCCTCATGGCGGCGGTCTTTCCACCGGCGTCGTGGGAGCAGGATTACGGCGCCGCGACGACCCCGTTCCAGCTCCGCGGCTTCTACGCCACGCCGTCGATGCAGCGGCTCCTCATGAACCCCGACGGGGCGATCCAGGGACGCGTGGATCTCGACCCGCAGCGCCTGGGCGCCATGCGCCTGGCCCACGCCTATGCGCTCGTCCTCCGCCGCGTGTACGGGATCGAGCTGGACGTGGACCACCCGGTGATCATGACCGTGACGGACCCGGACACGGGCCTGGACCGCCATTTCCGGATGCTCTTCGACTGGCGGTTCGTGGACGTGGTGCCGCAGGGCGCCATTCCGGCGCTGACGGAGGACCTCGATCACTGGCTGCACGCGAACCTCCTCGACGCCGATCGGCTGCGCGGGGTGCTGCCCCCGGAGAAGTTCGTGCTCCGGGGCGTGGCGATCGTCCGCGCGCTGGAGGTCACCGATCAGGAAGTCCTCTCGGCGCTCAAGTGGGATCTCGTCGACCGCGAGTCGATCGTCTCGGACACGCGGTTCCTCGGCCTGCAGGCGCGGCTCCGCACCCTCTTCCGCCGACCCGCGCTTCGCCTGGGGGTGGCGGTGCTCGACCGCGGGCGCGTGCTCGTCCTCAACTGCGAGGAGCGTCACGTGCACGGGTGCATCTTCGCGGACTCCACGCGCCTCACGGTCGCGCAGTACGCCGGGTCGCTGTTCGAGCGGGCGGTCCAGGACGGGCAACCGGTCGTCGTCGCCGACCTCGCAGCGCTGCCGGGCCGGACGGTGGTCGAGGAGCAGCTGATCCAGAGCGGCGCGCGCAGCTTCCTGTGCGCCCCGCTGCGGTACCAGGATCGGACCATCGGCACCTTCGCCCTGAGCTCTCCCGAACCGGGCGAGCTCGACGCCACCCACCTGCCGAAGGTCCACGAGGTGCTCCCGCTGTTCTCGATGGCCGTGCAGCGGAGCATGGAGGAGCTGAACGGGCGCATCCAGACCCAGATCAAGGAGCGGTTCACCGCGATCCACCCGGTGGTGGAGTGGCGCTTCCGCAAGGCCGTGCTCGATGGCATCGAGCGCCACGGGGTCGGCGCCGCCCTGGAGCTCGAGCCCATCGTCTTCGAGAACGTCTACCCGCTCTACGCGCTCTCGGACATCCGCGGCTCCTCGGTGCAACGGGCGCGGGCGATCCAGGACGATCTCCTCGCGCAGCTCCGGCTCGCCGGGGACGTCGTCGAGGCGGCCTCCCGGGCCCGGCCGCTCCCCGCGCTGGACGAGTTGCGCTATCGGATCGACAAGCACCTCGCGCGCGTCGAGGGCACCCTGGCGTCGGGCGACGAGGTGGGGGTCATCGCGTTCCTGCGAGGGGACATCGAGTGCCTGTTCGATCAGCTCGCGGTCTTCGGGCGCGAGGCGCGTGACCGGATCGAGGCCTACCGGGCCGCGCTCGACCCGCGGCGCGGCACCGTGTACCGCCGGCGGCAGGTCTTCGAGGAGAGCGTGACGCGCATCACCGAGACGATCTCCTCCTACCTCGACCTCGAGGAGCAGGCCGCCCAGGCCATGTTCCCGCACTACTTCGAGAAGCAGAAGACCGACGGCGTGGACCACCAGATCTATGTCGGCGGATCGCTCGTGGAAGACGGGCGCTTCGACCCGCTCTACCTCAAGAACCTCCGCCTCTGGCAGCTCATGGTCGTGTGCGGCATCGCGGCCCGCGCCGGCCAGCTCAGCGCGAGCCTGCCGGTTCCGCTCCAGACCACGCAGCTGATCCTCGTCCAGCACGCGCCGCTCTCCATCCGCTTCCGGTTCGACGAGAAGCGGTTCGACGTGGACGGTGCCTACGACATCCGCTACGAGATCGTCAAGAAGCGCATCGACAAGGCGCTCGTGGAGGGCACGACCGAGCGGGCGACCCAGCCGGGCATGATCGCGGTCGTCTACGCGCAGCCCGGCGAGGCCGCCGAGTACCGCGGCTACATCGAGTACCTGCAGCACCTGGGCTATCTGGGGCGGGAGGTCGAGGACCTCGCCCTCGAGGAGCTCCAGGGCGTGCATGGGCTGCGGGCGCTCCGCGTCCCGGTGGCGCTCGGCGGGCCCCTTGCCGAGCGGGCCGCCGCGCCCGCCGCGGAGCACCTCGCCCGCCGCTAGCGTGAGTTTACCCCGCAGCGTCCGCCGGCGCGCTTCAGCGTAACCTACTTCGCCTTTCCCGATCGTCGGTTACCGTCCTCGCCTCGTTCGCCGGGATCGTAGCTACTAAACGAGTGTCTCGGCAGACGGCTTTCAAATCACAGATATGAGGGCTAGAGAATTTGCTTGCGCTGAGAGGAGCGGGAGGTGTAGTTACTACTATATGGCCTCGCTCGT
>JACPIQ010000040.1 GCA_016188005.1 Candidatus Rokuibacteriota bacterium
GAGATTCTCGGCGAGGAGCTGGCCCACGCGGTCCTCGTGCAGCGGGTTCACGGTGGACCAGAGGAGGCAGACCCCCACCGCCTCGACCTGGCGCTCGCGCAGGCGCCCGATCACCTCCAGCACGGCCGTCTCGTCGAGGGGATCGAGGATGGCGCCGTCCGCGGCGATCCGCCCGGGGATCTCGAAGGTCAGGGAGCGCGGGATGTACGGGCGGGGGAAGGGCACCCGGAAGTTGAAGGGCTCGATCCGCCCCCCCTCTCTCAGCACGAGCATGTCCGGATGGCCCTTCGTGGTCAGGAGCGCCGTCCTGGCGGTGGTCCCCGTGACGATGGCGTTGGTGGCATGGGTCGTGCCGTGGATGAACAGCTCTCCCCGCCCGAGCAAAGTCTCGGGAGCCTCGCCGAAGCCCTGCGCCGCCGTGGCGATGCCATCGAGGATGCCGCGAACCGGATCGTCCGGTGTCGTCGGCGACTTGAACATGTGGAGGATGCCCTTGTCGTCCTCCAGCACGAGGTCCGTGAATGTCCCGCCGGTGTCCACCGCAAAGCGCATGGGGGTCCTCCTCCCGTACCGTCCCGGCGATGGTACGGCGGCGCACCGCGACTTGACAACGGCGTCGTCACCGGCCCGGCGCCCCAGGAATCCCGCTCACCCGCCGGGCCGGCGGGTTACCATCAGCCCGGTGTCCACGAGATCAAGGGGGGTACACGTGTCAGGCGGTGGCTCCCGGGCCGGGTGACGGGCGTGCACGTCGTGGTCTGCCTCGCGCCGATCGTGGATCCCAGGGCCCCGGCCGATCGGCTTGCGCTGCGGGCGGATGGGTGCGGGCTTCGCACGCAGGGCCTGAGCCGGAATCTCGGCCCCTTCGACGAGGCCGCGCTGGAGATGGCGCTCAAGCTCCGCGACGCCGATCCGGACACGCGGACGACCGCGATCATGCTGGGCGATGTAGAGGACGAAGCGTGTCTGAGGTACGCCCTGGCCCTTCGCGTGGACACCGGGCTCCGTCTCGATGTCGCGGACGAGGCGCGGTGGGACCCGGGAGCGGTCTGTCGCGCGCTCCGGCAGGCGATCGTGACCCGCGAGCCCCCGCCCGACCTCGTCCTTCTGGGTCGCGAATTCGGTGATCGGGATGATGGCGTGCTGCCGCCGCTCCTCGCGGAGTCCCTCGGCTGGCGCTTCTTCGGGCTCTGCCATCGGGGGGGCCGTCACGCCGGCGACATCGCGCTCGTCCGCGAGGTGGGGGTTGCGGAGGAGCACGCGGCCTTCCCCCCGCCCGTCGTGGTCAGCGTGACGAACCACCCGGAGACGCGCCTGCGGCTGCCCCTGCTGAAGAACGTGCTCGCGGCCAGGCGCTGGCCCGTCGTGGTGGTCCCGGCCGCGGCCACGACAGCCGAGCACCGCGTCCGTGTCGTCGCCGGCGAGGTCGCGCCTGCCTCGCCTCGCGGCCGCGAGGGCTGCCGGATGGTGGTCGGATCATCGGGCGCCAGGCCGTGGAGCTGGCCCGCTTCCTCGCCCCGTGGATCCAGACGGCGTGATGGCCGACACGCGCGCCATCGTGGCCCTGCTGCCGGCCAGCGAGGAGTCGCCCCCGCGCGGCGAACCGGTGCGGCTCGCCTGCCGGCTCGCGGGCGAGGCCGGGCACGAGGTGACCGTCATCGTCGCCGGGCCGGTTGCGGAGGCGGAGGCCGTGGCCGCCGCAGCGCTCGGAGCGCCGAGGGTCTGGGCGGTCGGGCACCCGTCATTCGCGGAGCGCTTCGACGCCGAGCAGCTCCTGGGGATATTCCGCGACGCCCTGTCCTGCCCGGACATCCTGGCCGGGCGGGTTCCGGATCTGGTGCTGATGCCTGCCGGGGAGATCGAGGAGGAAGTGGCGGCGCGGCTGGCGGCCGGGCTTGACGGCGTCGCCCTCGGCCGGTGCCTCGACATCGTCGCGCGCGAGTCGGGCTTCCTCGTCCGCCGGTCGGCCTATGGCGGCCGCGTTCGAGTGCTCCTCGAGGCCACGGCATCCCCATGCGTGGCCGTCGTCGCCTCGGCGGGGACAGCGCCTGTGTCGGCCGGCGCCCCCCGCCAGGGGCAGATCCGCTCCTTCCGCTCGACCGTCGCCCTGCCCGCCGCCGGCCACGTCAAGCGGGTTGTCGGCGCGGCGGCTCAGGAAAGGCGGCTCGAGCGGGCAAGGGTCATCGTCTCCGGTGGACGGGGGATGGGGGGCGCCGAGGGCTTCGCCAGCCTCCGCGAGCTGGCTGACTGTCTCGGCGGGGCTGTCGGCGGCAGCCTGCCGGCCGCCGACGCCGGCTGGATTCCGGTCTCGCGTCAGATCGGGCAGTCGGGCAAGTACGTGACGCCGGAGGTGTACATCGCGGTCGGCCTCTCGGGGACCATCCAGCACGTGGCCGGCATCGACAGCAGGGCCAGGATCGTCGCGCTCAACAGCGATCCCGACGCGGCGATCTTCGCCGTGGCCGAGCTCGGCGCCGTCTGCGACTGGCGGGAGCTGCTCCCGGCCCTGGTCCACCGCCTGAAGACGGTCGAGGCCACCGGCACAGCCTGACCGGAGCGAAGGGGGCATGGAGGCCCAGGATGCGACAGACGACAGCGGACCTGGTGGTGGTTGGTGGCGGTCTCGCCGGCGTGGCCGCCGCGCTCGAGGCGGCGGATCGGGGGGCCAGCGTTCTCCTCCTGGAGAAGCTGGCCGAGCTCGGCGGCTCGTCGGTGCTGAGCGGCGGCTGTCTCGCCTTTGCCGGCACCGATCTGCAGCAGGCGCAGGCCATCGAGGACTCGGACGACCTCCTCTTCAGCGATCTGCGCGAGGTCGGCGCCTTCGAGAACGACGAGCGCATCGTCCGCGCCTACGTCGCGCACCAGCTGGACACCTACCAGTGGCTGCGGCGGCAGGGCGCCGAGTTCAGCCCGGTGATCGAGGCCTCCTCGGGGCAGTCCGTGCCGCGCGTCCACACGGTGGACCCGGCGGACCTGGTGCGCCTCCTCGCGCGTCGGGCGCGCGCGACCGGCCGCGTCGAGATCCTGACCGGGGGATCGGTGCGGCGGCTCCTCCGCGGGCCGGCCGGGGAGCGAGTCGAGGGGCTTCTCGTCGAGGAGGGGGCCGGGGTCGTCTCCGTGGCGAGCCGGCGCGGCGTCATCCTGGCCTCGGGCGGTTTCAGCAGGAACCCGGAGCTCATCCACCGCTTCGCGCCGGGCTACGAGAAGGCCCTGCTGATCGGCGGCGAGGGCAATGTCGGCGACGGCCTGCGCATGGGCTGGCAGCTCGGGGCCGACGTGCGCGACATGCCGTACATCAAGGGGACGTTCGGCAAGCACCCGGTGGACACGACCAATCTCCACGGCTGCCTCGCGGTCTACAAGGGGGCGATCGCCGTCAATCAGGACGGCCAGCGCTTCGTGGACGAGTCCATCTCCTACAAGCTCCTCGGGGACGCCTGCCTGCGCCAGCCCGACGGCTGCGCGTACCAGATCCTCGACCAGGCCATCTTCGCGCAGGGCGAGAACCGCGTGCGGATCTACGACTTCGAGCGGCGCCTCGAGGACGGCCTCATGATCAAGGCGGAGAGCCTCGAGGCCCTGGCGGCGCGGATCGAGGTCCCGCGGGAGGCGCTGCTGCGCACGGTGGCCGACTACAACGGTTTCGTCGGGGCCGGGACCGACCCGCAGTTCGGCCGCAAGCATCTCGTGCACAGGCATGGCGCGCTCCGGCGGATCGACCGGCCGCCCTTCTACGCGTACCCATCCACTTCAGCTATCCTCGCCACCTACTGCGGCCTCCGCGTCGACGACCGCATGCGCGTGATCGATGTCTTCGGCGCCCCGATCGGCGGGCTCTTCGCGGCCGGCGAGGTCGTGGGCGGATTCCACGGCGGTGCGTACATGACCGGCTCGGCGCTGGGCAAGGCGGCCATCTTCGGGCGGATCGCGGCCCGGACGGCCACGGAGGGGACCTGACGCGGCGAGAGCGCTCGTTCGGGCGACCCGGGAAGCATTCCCACTGACGAAGAAGGAGGGTCCACGATGCGCACCACCGAACCCTGGATCCTGTCGGTCCTGCTCGCGCTCGGCCTCTGCGGCGCCGCGCACGTCGCCCCCACCCAGGCCCAGCAGAAGGCGACCGTGGTGTTCTCCGCCGGCCCCACCGGAGGCACCTGGACGCCCATGGCCGCGGCGACCAGCGACGTCGTGAAGCGGAAGTTCCCGGAGGTGGACGTGCAGGTGGAGCCGGGCGCGGCCCTGGTCAACATGGAGAAGATCCGCACCGACAAGGCCGACCTGGGGTGGTCCATGACGACGGTGCTGGCGGATGCCCGGACCGGGGCCGGCTCCTGGAAGGGCAAGCAGACGGACAAGCCCCTCCTCGTGGCCACCTACTACCCGGTGGCCTGGCAGCTGGCAGTCCCCGCGGACTCCGGCATCAAGAGCATCGCGGACCTCAGGGGGAAAGCGGTGGCCTTGCCGCCGCGCGGGAACACCAGTCTCAGCGAGGGGTGGGAGCTCCTCCTGCGCGTCCACGGGATGAAGCTCGAGGACCTCGGTACCCGGAGCCACGGCTCCATCAGCGAGAACGTTGAGCTCATCAAGAACCGGCAGGCCGTGGCCATGGGCTGGTTCACGGTGGTGCCCGCCTCCTTCGCTCTCGATCTCGGCTCCGCGCGGCCGATCCGGCTCTTGCCGGTCGCCGAGGACAAGATCGCGGAGATGAGGACGCACAACCCGGGCTTCGTGCGCCACGTGATCGCGAAGGGCATGTACGCGGCGCAGGGGATGGAAGCGGAGGTGGTGACGATCCAGGCCCCGACCATCCTCATCGCTTCCTCGAAGACCCCCGCGGAGGTGGTCTACAAGATCACGCGGGCCATCGTCGAGGGGCGCGAGGCCTTCGCCCACGTGGCGGCGGTGATGAAGGGCGTGACCGGGCAGCAGATGGCCGAGAGCTTCGGGCTCCCTCGCCATCCGGGCGCCGAGCGGTACTACAGGGAAGCCGGGCTGTTGAAGTAGCCGCTGGCCGCGCTCTCCTACTTGCCGCCGAGGGTCGTATACGCCTGTGCCGCCGCGTCGCGAACCGACGGTTGCTCAGCCGGGGACCGCGCCACCATCTGCAGGGTCCCGAGGGCCTGCTGGTCACCCTGCGCCATCAGGTAGCGGATCGCCTGCAGCCGATATCCCGGCTCGACCTGCGAGGCCACGACCTGGCGCATGAAGGGCAGCGGACGCTCGTCGTTCAAGGAGACGAGCGCCCGGAAAGCCATCTCCCGCCCCCGCCCGTCGGCCGTGGCCTCCTCGAAGATCCTCGCCAGCCCGGTGACTCCCATCGGCTGGCCCGACTCGGCCAGGCCATACGCGGCACTCAGGCGGACGAGGCGGTCTTCTCCCGGGCTCGCCAGCAACCGTTCCATGACCGGAAGGGAATCGGGCGTCTGAAGCTGTCGCAGCCCCGAGGCCGCCGCACGCCGCAACAGCACGTCGTCTTCCTTCTCGATGATGTCCCGCAAGAGCGGCAGGGCCTGCGGCACCTGGAGCTGGCCCAGCAACCGCGCGGCCGCGCGTCGCTCGTCGCTGTCGTTGCCGGCCGCCAGCACCTGCATCAGCGCCTGCCCGGCGACTTCTCCCATGCCGCGCAGGTCCTCGATCAGCGCGCGCGCCCGCTGCCAGCGCTCCCGCCCTCCCGACCCGTTCATCGCCTCGACATACTTGTAAAAGCGGTCGAGCGCGGTCTGCACGCTTGCCGGAGACGCGCCCGCCCCGGACGCGCGGTCGGCCTGGGGCCCGCTCTGGGGCTGCGCCGCTCCCCCTCCACGGGCACGGCCCTCCGGGAACATGCGTTCTTCCCCGCCGCCCCCGAAGCGACTCCCCGGCGGCGCCCCAGCCCCGGAATAGACCCCGGACGGGGCAGCGGCGTACCTGGTCCCGGATTGCCGTGAGGCAGCGAGGTCCTCCCGGGCACGCAACCGTGCCTGGAGCGCGGTGACCTGCTGCTGCAGGCGGCTCACCTCCTGACGTTGATCGCCCTCCTGAAGCACTGACGGCTTTCGGGCGACGCCGGCTGCCGCCCAGCCGATGAAGAACGTGACGGCGAGCGCAAGAGGCCACAGAAGCCGTCCCATGTCGCTCCTCCTCGAGACTGCTGTCGTTGTCCCGGGCGCGCCCCGTCCTCGATTGTCCCGACACCTTCGATCCTTCGCCCCAGGGCCACCACCACTCGGGCGACGGCCACCCGGCGCGCCGCTGTGCCAGCGTGTCCAGGATCGGCTGCCACGGCTCACCGGAGAGCGGCATGGCGCAAGGGTAGCAACTTTCCGGGCCGGCGCCCAACGCATGCGGTCCCTTCTCAGACCTCCCCGCGTGCGGCCGCGAGCCGGTGGATCAGCCACGAACGGACGCGCGTATCGATCTCCGCACGTCGTGCTATGGTGAGGCCGCCGGAGCCGGCGCCCCTCTTTTCGCATCACGCGGGACACCACCCGGGCGCATTCCACCGCACTCCGGCGGTCTCACGCGGCTGTCGTCGCCGGGAGAAGCGAGGTCGGGTCAATAGGTGTGTACGGGGTGGACGCGGGGCCGCGAAGGGCGACCGCGCGCGAACGCTGGCGCGAGGAGAGGGCCTGGGGTGACGAGCGGGCGGCGCAAGGGAGGACCTGCAGATGGACAGCATGAGCGGGCGGGAAGTCTACCGGACGGTGTGGCCCCGGGGCCGGAAGATCGGCGAGATCACGGACCTCGCGCCCCGGCTGACGAGCCTGGAGGGGAAGACCATCGGGGAGCTCTGGGATGACCTCTTCCGGGGCGACGAGATCTTCCCGATCCTCGAGGAGGAGCTGGGGCGCCGCTTCCCCGGGCTTCGCTTCGTGCGCTACGACGTCTTCGGGTCGACCCATGGCGCCGACGAGCAGCGGGTCCTCGCCACGCTGCCCGACACGCTCAGGCGCCACGGGGTGGATGCCGTCATCTCCGGGATGGCGTGCTGAGGGAGCTGCACGCCCGCCGTGGTGCGGGCCAGCGCAGCGGCGGAGGGCGCCCGGGTGCCCTCGGCCTCCCTGGTGTGCGAGGGGTTCGTCGGCCAGGCGGCGACCACGGCGGCGGGGCTGGGGATGCCGAACCTGCCGGCGGCGGTGGTGCCTGGCCACGTGGACGTGCAGAGCCCCGAGGAGCTCCGCCGGAACATCGCCGCCGTGACGGTGGAGGCGGTGATCCGCGGCCTCACCGAGACGCCCGCGCGGCCCCGCGCGGTCGCCGAGCCCGATCCCTCCGGTATCGTCTTCGAGGGCACCTTCGACGAGGTCAACCGCTTCTTCCGCGAGAACGACTGGAGTGACGGCCTGCCCGTGGTGCCCCCGACGCCGGAGCGGGTAGAGGAGTTCCTCCGGTTCACGGACCGGGTACCGGCGGAGGAGCTCGGTGTGCTCCTGCCGGACCGGCGCAGCGCCACCGTGTGGGCCGTGGCGGTGAACGGCGTGATGGCGGGCTGCCGGCCCGAGTACATGCCGATCCTGGTCGCGCTCGTCGAGGCCATGGCAGACCCGGGCTACGGCGTGGAGCACAGCGGCAACACGCCCGGGGCGGAGACGCTGATCACCCTCAACGGCCCGCTCATCAAGGCGCTCGGCTTCAACTACGAGCAGGGCGTGCTCCGGGACGGGTTCCAGGCCAACACGAGCATCGGGCGCTTCTGGCGGCTCTGCCTGAGAAATCTGGCGGGGTTCCTGCCGCACAAGACGGACAAGGGCACGTTCGGCAACACCTGGCGCGTGGTGCTCGCCGAGAACTAGGAGGTGATCCGCCGGATCGGCTGGACCACCATCGCCGAGGACCAGGGGGTGGCGGCGGGTGACGCCGTGACGATCTCGCGCTACACGGGTGGCGGGGTCATCGCCTCGGTGTTCGGGAGCCAGCCCGAGCGGATCGTCCCCTACCTGGCCGATGCTCTGGTGCGGCAGATCGGCTGGGAGCTGATCTTCACCGTCGGGCTTGCCACCGGCACGCAGAAGCCGCTCCTGATCCTGAGCCCCATCCTCGCCGAGACGCTGGCGCGGGGCGGACTGTCGAAGGGCGACCTCAAGGCGCGGCTGTTCGCCGCGGCGCGCATCCCGGCCTGGAAGTTCGAGCGCTACATCGGGGAGTGGACGAACCTGCTGCCCGGGGAGCGGTCGCTGGCCTCGCTGGCCCGGGCGGGCCGGGCCCCGGCGGTGTTCGGCGAGTCGGAGGATCCCGACCGCCTCGTGCCGGTGGTGTGCCAGCCGGACGACATCATGATCGGCGTCAGCGGCGACCCCCTGCGGACCAACGCCTACTGCTTCGTCCACAATGGCATGCTCGGCTACCCGACGACCAAGCCGGTGCGGCTCCCCCGCGCCTGGCCAGAGCTGCTCGGGGCAGTGCGGGCGCGGTCAGGGTGATTCAGCGCTCCTGACGTGCCCTGTACGCGAGCGTACACGTTCCATCCCGGTGAGCCTCGGCATCCAGCACGCCTCGACCCTGACTGTCATCGTCGACGACCAGGACCGGCGGCATCGCCGGTCGAACGCTAGCCAGATTGCTATGGCGGTCCTACCATGACCATGGCGAATCTCCCACAGGCGTGCCTCTCACGTCGCGCCGTGGGGCCCACTGCGATCGGCGCCAAGTTCGCGCAGCGCATGTCGTTCCTCGTCGAGCCGTTCCGGGGGGGACGACCTGGCACTCCGCTTGCCCCGTTCCGGTGGCATGAGGACGCACGATCTCGTGACGGCAGGACGCGGCGCAGGCCGGCATGCGGCTGTCTTGCGTCGCCCCCGCGCGGAGGTTCCGAGCGTCCCACGGCGAGCGACGCGCGTGAGCGCCGGCCGGCGGCGGCGGAGTCGGCTGATCGGCGCAGCGATCGCCGTGCTGGTGCTCGCCGCTCCCCGGATGGCTCTCGCCGGAGAGACGGATGCCCACGCAGGCGTCTCGCCCCGCAGCGATTCCCTCGTCTGCCTGAGCTGCCACGACGGGGTCATGGCGCCGGACAGCCTCAGGCATCCGATCGGCATGGCGTACGACGCCTCCCCGCTGAGACGAGCGGGGACGCTGCGGCCGTCGGCATCCCTCGCCCCCTCGATCAGGCTGGAGGATGGACGTGTCGGCTGCTCCACCTGCCACGACCTGTCCTCCTCGCTTCGGAGCAAGCTGGTCGTCGCGAACACGGGCTCTGCGCTCTGCTTCGCCTGTCACCGTCTGTGACCACCGGGTCGATCACCCAGCACCTCGGGCGCGGCCTGGGCATCGGGGGAGGCGTGCTAGCATGGCCGCCGTGGACGCTCTCTGGGTGCTGGTCCCGACGGGCCAGCGCGCCTCCGGCGAGTGGATCGATGACACGCTGAGCGAGCGCGTCAAGGAGCGACACCTCCTCGCCAGGACACCGCTCGTCGGCCAGTTCCCTCGTCACCGGATCGAAGTCGTCCGCGACCCCGACCCCGTCGCCGCGGTGAACGCGCGCTTCGCCGCCCGCGGCTGGACGGATGGGCTCCCCATCGTGCCCCCCACGCTGGGCCGCATCGACGAGATGCTCGGCTGGACTTCCCGCGCGCGCCATGCCGTCCTGGGCGAGGTCGAGCCGCTGCGCGGTCTTGCCACCGTCGAAAAGGTCGCGGCCAACGCCGTGATGGCGGGCTGCCGGCCCGAGCACCTCCCTATCGTGCTCGCCGCCGTGGAGGCGATCCTCGACCCCGCCTTCAACCTCCGCGGCGTCCAGACCACGGACGAGAGCGTCGCTCCCTTGCTGCTCGTCAGCGGTCCTGCGGCGGGGGCGGTGGGGATCAACGCGGGGGCGGGCGCGCTCGGCCCCGGCTGGCGGGCCAACGCGACCATCGGGCGGGCGGTGCGGCTCGTCATGAACAACCTCGGCGGCGGCTGGCCGGGCGCCGTCTCCTTCGCCGGGCTGGGCCAGCCCGCGCGCTACACGCTGTGCCTGGCGGAGCGGGACGACAGTCCCTGGCCGGGACTGCACCTCGAGGCGGGCCTCGGGCCCGAGCAGAGCGCGGTGACGGTGCTGCGGAGCGAGACCGTTATCAATGTCACCGGGGGGCTCGCGGAGCTCGCCAGCGTGATGGGCTCGGCCGCCTCGCTCTTCACCATGCTCCACGATGGGAAGGTCGCCGTGGTGCTGGCGCCCTTCGTGGCCCGGGAGCTGGCCCGCAAGGGGTGGAGCAAGGAGGACGTGCGGCGTGAGCTCCACGATCGGGGGCGGCTGGCGGCCGGGACATGGCGCCGGTCATGGCTTCACGCCACGGTCCGGGACGTCGACTGGCCGGCCTGGGTGCGGGCGGCGGCCGAGGGCGACTCGATCCCGGCGCTGCGGGAGCCGGGCGACATCACGGTGGTCGTGGCCGGGGCGGATCTCGAGATCCCGCAGAATGCCTATTTCCCGTCGTGGGGCCACCCGCCCTGTCGCATCACCCGGGCCGTGGCGCTGCCAGAGGACTGGCGGGCGCGCCTCGCCGTCGAGGTGGTTCCTGAGACCGGGTAGGCCCATCCCGGCGGTTCAGGCGACGCCGAGGCCGAGGGTCCGGAGCGCCGCCTCCAGGGCTGCCTGGTTGCTCGTCACCACCGGGATGCCGAGAGCCTCCTGGAGCGCCTCCCGTACATCGTAAGCGCGGAAGGTGCAGCAGGCGACGAAGAGGGCCTCGGCCGGGGCCCCGCCGAGCCGCTGGTGGGCGAACTCCTGGATCGCCGCAGGCGCGACCTCTGCGATGGCGAGGCTGTCGATGAGTCCCATGCCGGCCGCCGCCGGGACCACGAACCCATCCGCCTCGAGGCTGGCCCGGACCCGTTCGGTGAGGGTGTCGGGGTAGGGGGTGAGGACGGCCACCGATCGCACGCCGAGCCGGCGGAGCGCTTCCCGCACCGCCGCCATGGTGCTGATGACCGGGGCGCCGGTGACCCGCGCGATCTCCTGGCAGAGCTCGGCCTCGTAGGCGTTGCCGCGGAGCGCCCCGGCGGAGGTGCAGGAGAAGACCACCGCGTCCGGGCGGATCGTCGCCAGATCCCGGGCGGCGGGGATCGCGTGCTCCTCGAGCATCCGGATCTCGTCCGCCTCGGTCGCCGTCACCAGGCGCATCCGGGCCGCGTGGACAGTCACCTCACGCGGGACGCGGCGGTAGAAGTCCGCCTCCTGGATCGTGCCGGAGGAGGGCAGCAGCAGCCCGAGCCGCTTCGCCCCTCTCGCCATCGGCCTAGTCCTCGCCCGTCGGGCGGGACCTGTCCCCCCCGCCGACGCCGCGGCGGGTCAGGAAGGCCCGCAGGGCGCGGGCGCAGGCCGGGCCGTGCGAGTAGGCGATGGCGTGGCGCACGCCCGCGAACTCCTGGAGCTCCGAGCCGGGCACCAGGGCGTGAATCTCCCGCGCGATGGCGAGCGGGACGAAGGGGCTGGCCCCGGGGGCGAGGACGAGAGTCGGGACGGCGATGGCCGGCAGGTCCGGGGTGAGATCGGTGCCGATCAGGAGGTCGGCGAGGTCCAGCGTCACGTCGGGGGAGGACCGCGCCTGCTCCGCCTCGAACCACCGCCAGGCGGCGGGGGAGGCCTGCTCGGGGTCCAGCCGGTGAGGCATCATCATCGCCGACCATGCCGCCATCCCGTTGCGGCCGATGAAGTCGCGCCACTCGCGCACGCGCTGGATGGAGGCGCCGCGGTGCGAGGTCGAGCACACGGCGAGGCTCAGGAGCCCGGGGGTGCGGCGCGTCGCCAGCCAGAGGCCCACGGTGCCCCCGAGCGATTCCCCCACCAGGTGGAACTGCTCGGCGCCCGCGGCGCGCGCCACCGCGACGACATCCTCCGCCAGGAGATCCATCGACCACGCGAAGCCCGGCCCGGGCACGGAGGAGCGGCCGAAGCCCCGCGTGTCGAAGCGGACCAGCCGATAGCGGCCGGCGAGGACAGGCAGCCAGGCGCTCCAGATCGCGCCGGTGATGCCGACGCCATGATGGAAGAGGATCGTGGGCCGGGGACCGACCCAGGGAGGGGTGAGGTCGGTGATCTCGTAGTAGAGGGGACCCGCCGGGCGCTGGAGCTCTGGCACGCTGGTCCTCCTCTCGTAGGGATGCCGCGACGGCCCTTGACACCGGCTGACGGGCAATGCTAGCGTGGCCGCCGATGTTCAGCAAGCAGAACTGAAGTTCTGCATCGTGACCGGGCCGGCCCGCGCACGGAGGTGGCCACCATGAGGATCGTGATGCCGAGCACGACGTACCGGGCGCGGGGCGTCCGGCTCGCCGCCCGCCCCGCGTCCCTGCGGGGGAGCACGGTCGGCTTCCTGGACGGCTGGGGACGCCGCCTGGACGACGGCTCCTTCGCCATGTACCCGCTCATGGAGGCGCTCAAGCGGCTGCTCGCCGAGCGTCACGGGATCGGCGAGACGCTCTGGATCCGGAAGCCGAGCATCTCCAAGCCGGCGCCGAAGGAGCAGATCGCCGAGCTGGTCAGCCGCGCGGAGGTGATCGTCAACGGGGAGGCGGCCTGAGGGTCCTGCACCTACGCGTCCGTGCTCGACGCGTTCGACTTCGAGACCCAGGGCCGGCCGACGATCACGATCTGCCATGACACCTTCGAGCGGGCCGCGCGCAACCACGCGACCGCTCTGGGCCTGCCCGACCTGCCGCTGCTGGTGGAGCCGGCCCCCAGGGCGGGCAACCTCACGACCGACGCGGGCGAGCTGGCCGAGCGCGGTCTCGATCGGGTCGTCGCGGCCCTGACCGCGCGCTGACGCCCGGGACAGCGGGAGGCACCTCGCATGGCCGCGCTCGACTCGCCGGTGCAGGACGTCGCTGACTTCTGGGAGTGGTACGCGCTCGCCCTGAAGAGCGGATGGACGGACGGGCTCCTGGTCGCCCCGCCCACCGAGGAGCGCGTGGCCCGCATCATCGACTACCTCGGCCGCGACGGGCGCGAGGTCCTCGGCGCCGTCGGCCCCAGGGACGGGCTGGCGACGATCGAGCAGGTCGCCATCAACTGCGCCATGGCCGGGTGCGAGCCCGCGCACGTGCCCGTGGTCATCGCCGCGCTGGAGGCGATGCTCGAGCCCGAGTTCAATCTCCACGGGGTGCAGGCGACCACGAACCCCTGCGCGCCCCTGGTGATCGTCAGCGGGCCCATCGTGGCGGAGCTCGGCTTCAACGCCCGGGAGGGCGCCTTCGGCGGGGGCTCGCGCGCCAATGCCTGCGTGGGGCGCGCGGTGCGCCTGATCCTCTGGAACATCGGCGGTGGCATCCCGGGCGAGACGGACATGTCCTCGCAGGGCCAGCCGGCCAAGTATCTCTTCTGCGCCGCCGAGAACGCGGAGCAGAGCCCGTGGCAGCCGCTGCACGTCGAGCGGGGGCTCAGGCCCGAGCAGAGCGCCGTGACGGTGTTCGCCTGCCAGTCGCCCGCCCCTTTGATGGTGCCGGGCAACGCCGAGCGCATCCTGCGCATCATCGCGAGCACGCTGCCCACGACCGGCATCAACATGTTCCACGCCGCGGGGCAGCTCCTCCTCTCCTTCGGGGCCAAGCCGGCCCAGGAGCTCGCGCGGGCGGGCTACAGCAAGGCAGATGTCAAGCAGTGGGTCTGGGAGAACGCCCGCTACGAGGTGGGCTGGCTCAGGTGGAGCGGGGTCCTGGTGGAGGGCGAGGCCCACATGTACTACTGGGGGCACGGCGAGGAGCAGGTGCCGGACCTCGCCGGGCTCCCCGACGATGCGCGGCTGCCCATGGTCCGCGGCCCCGAGATGCTCCACGTGGCCGTGATCGGCGGCGCCTCCCAGTGGTGGATGGGGCTGTCGCCGGGATGGGGAAACTACGGCGGCTATGCGGTGACGAAACCGATCAGGGGACCGCGCGCGGGGTGACCGTGGCGGGTCGAGGAGGCCGGGCATGAGGCGACGGCTGCTCTTCCGGACGATGGTGGCGGCGCTTCTGCTGCTCCCCTGGGGGACGGGGGCGTGGGCGGCGACGAAATGGGACTACTACGTGTTCGTCGGGATCACGCACCCCATCGGACAGTACGCCAAGGAGTTCGCGGAAGAGGTCAAGAAGCGGACCCAGGGGGAGCTGGAGATCATCGTGCGGCCGGCGGGCGAGCTGCCGTACCGGTCCACCGAGGTGGTCCGGACGACGGGGCAGGGGCAGGTCCAGCTCGCCGACGGCTACATGGGGCTCATCGCCGGGGACGCGAAGGTCGGGGCCCTGCCGGGCCTGCCGTTCCTGGTGAGGACCGCGGACGAGCTCAAGAAGGCCATGGGGGCGCTGGAGCCCTATGTGGTCAGCGAGCTCGAGAAGTTCGGTGCGACGATCCTGTACTGGTACACGTGGCCGCCCCAGAACGTCTGGGGCCGGGGCGCGCCCATCTCGACCATCGACGGCTTCAAGGGCCGGAAGATCCGCGCGACGAGCCCGGAGCAGACCGAGATGCTCCGACGCTTCGGCTCCGTCCCGGTGCTCTTCACCACGCCCGAGGTGCCGGCCGCGGCCCAGCGCGGGGCGATGGAGGCCATCCTCACCGCCGGCTTCAACCTGCTCGGTGCGAAGTGGTACGAATTCAGCGAGTGGGGCTTCGTGCCGGACATCCACATCGGCGGGCCGAGCTACATCCTCGTCAACAAGAAGGCCCTCGAGGCGCTGAAGCCGGAAGTACGGAAGACCCTGCAGGTCGTGGCCGGCGAGTTCCACCAGCGCATGGTCAAGGAGATCCCGGCCCGGGAGGAGCGGGATCGGAAGACGCTCGAGACGGCGCACAAGATCCGGCTCATCCGGCCGGCCCCGGCCGAGATCGAGAAGGGCCGGAAGCTCATGGAGCCGTACTGGGCGGAGTGGGCCCAGGCGCACGGGCCGCAGGCCGTCGAGGCGCTCCGGAAGGTGCGGGAGGCTCTCGGCCGCTAGCGAGGCGGCCTTGGCCGCCGCCTCCCCGGACCGCGCCGCCGCGCGCGTGGCAGTCGCGGCCGGCCGAGTGGTGGACGCCCTCAGCGCGGCGGCGATGGCCGTCTCGGCCGGCGCCACGGTCCTGATGACGGCGCTCATCACCGTGGAGGTGATCGGGCGCTCGGTCTTCCGCGTCTCCACGCTGGTGTCGGACGAGATGTCGGGCTACCTCCTGGTCGTCCTGACCTTCTTCGGCCTGGCCGACAGCCTCCGCTCCGACAGCTTCATCCGGGTCGAGTTCGTCTACGACCGGATCTCGGCGCCGCGCGCCCGGCGCTGGCTCGACGGCGCGTTGCTCCTCGCGGCGCTCGGCTACACCGCATTCATCGGCTACCACTTCTGGGCCTTCGTCGCCGAGTCCTACCGGTTCGGGACCACCTCTATCTACTTCACCCGGACCCCACTCTGGATCCCGCAGACGTTCATGGCGGCGGGCACCTCCCTCTTGCTCCTCGCGATCGTGGCCGCCCTCGTCCGGCGGCTCGTGGCCCCCACCGACCACTTATGACCCTGACGCTCCTCCTCGCCATCCTGCTGGGTCTCCTCCTGTCAGGCCTCTGGATCCCCTTCACCCTCGGGGTCACCGGTCTCGTCGTCCTCTACCTGGGCGGGCATGCCGCCTCGCTCACCTCCGTGGCCTCCATCGGCTGGAACACGATGGAGAACTTCGTGCTCACCTCGGTGCCGCTGTTCCTTCTCATGGGCGAGCTGATCCTCCGCTCCGGGCTGAGCAGCCGCTTCTACCGCGGGGTGGCGGTCTGGGTCTCGGGCGTCAAGGGCGAGCTGCTCCACTCCAACGTGGTGGCCTCGGCCATCTTCTCCGCCGTCTGCGGGTCGAGCGCCGCGACGGCCGCGGCCATCGGCACGGTGGCCATCCCGGAGATGCGGGAGCGGGGCTATGCGCCCCGCATGATCTACGGGACCATTGCCGC